>JAPLER010000042.1 GCA_026391115.1 Bacteroidota bacterium
TAGTTAATTCTACATTCACATTTTGTCCTTTTTTTGCAGTATTAGGGTAAACACTACTTAATGTGGTATTTATTTTAGTATTTACAGATTGAATGTTCGAATAAGATATTTCTCCATTTTTATCTACAATTTTAATTTTGTAGTAAGTTGCTGTTGAATTATTATCAGCAACATCATTTACACTGTAAGATTTAGAAACATTAGAGTTACCCGATGCATTAACCTTCGCAAAAGAAGTGAATACTTTTCCGTCTTTACTTCTTTCAACATCAAAGTAGCTTGTATTAATTTCAACATTTGTTTTCCAGCTTATTAGGACATTGTTATTACTTATTTTACTAGCACCAAAATAGGCCAATTCTACAGGCAATACAACGCTGGTAGAGAATGTTCCTTTTTGCCAGTTGCCAGAAGATGAGGTTGTTACATTTGCTGCAACACACGCATAGGTAATTGTCGCTGTTCCTGCCGTAGTGGGAGCAGTCCATTTTATACCAGCATATGTGTAACTTGATGCAGATGCAATTGTAATTGGACCGTTATGAGTAATTTCTGAACCGGATTTTTTCATTCCTGTCGTACCTACCGCTAATGTTCCAGAACTTGCTTTAACATCCAAACCCCAATATTTGCTTGCTGTACCGGGTGAATATAATATATCAAAGGTATACTGTGTACCTTTCAAGGTGGTAGTAGGAATACCTGATAAACTAACGATACCTGTTTGAGTATTATGGCAAGTGCACCCAGATGTAGTTGACCCTGTTCTGCCATTGGCATCAGTAGTAGATTTTACACCCGAAGTTAATAAAACGACTAAGGTTATTAGTCCTAAAAGTGTAAACGTGCTTTTTTTCATTTGTTAATTATTTTCGAGATTTGCGAATGTAAAATATTAATAACGGTTATAGTTTAAAATCTCATTAAGAATATACCCTTAGGCTACTTCCTGTAAGTTGTGTTTTGTAGATGGTTAAACCACTACTGCCATTGCCATTTAAACCACTACCAGTTATGCTAAATCTTGCACTATGTGCAGTGCAATACCAGTTATTGTTGCTGCTATCGTATGTAACTTGTGCTCTTCCCTCGTGGCTGCAAATAACTGTTGCAGCTGCATAAGTGCCACTTGTTGTTTTTGCAACAACACAATTATTAATTACGATATAACCACCATTGTTTAGTAACGCTGCATTTGATGCTAACGTTAAATCTACAGTAAAATCAACAGGGCCACTTGGGGTTGTTGTTGCTTTTTTACAGCTACCAAAACACCCAGCAGTTAGAGCAAATGCTGCACCTAGACCCAAAGTGCTTAAAAATTCTTTTCTTTCCATATATGTAGTTTTAAAGGTGATAAATTACTCCAATGTGAAAACCCTTGCTGGTAACGGGTACTTTTACTTTACCTAAACCATTAACAGGAATATTGATATAAGGTTGAAAACGTAGATTGAATTTATTTTTTAGATTAAACTCATATCCTAAACTCAAATTAGCTGTGGCTAAAAAGTTACTTGAAGTGGTATTAAATAATATGTTTTCCTTATTTGTTGTTCCATTTACTTCTTCTTCATATTCGTAAAACTCTTTGTTTACCAAATATGATGAAGCACCAATACTTGTAAATACATTGTGCTTACCTTTTGTGTATAAATTCATATTAACCGCAAAAGGAATTTCAATTAACTCATTCTCAGCCTCAATACCAATCATATTTCCTTTTAGAGGTAAAATTTCTGTATTAAACTTAGGGCTAGAAGTATAGTATGTTTTTTTTCTAATTGCTAGCCCTGTTTCTATACTTATTTTTTTACTTAAATGTAAACCAGCAATTACAGAAAAGCCCATATCAAAAGGTTCATCACTACCTGGTTCTCTTTTTGAGCCTACTGTATTAATTTCAGCTGAGGTTAAAAAACCAACATAAAATTTACTCTTTTTTTCTGAGTCAATTTTAGGTTTATTTGTGTTATTAATTGTTACATTTTTTTCTGTTTTTTTTATTGAATTAGAATCTTCTTGGACAATAGTTACATTTTTTTGTTTAGTTAAATTGTTTGAAACAATTGATAATTGATTTTTTGTCAAATCGTTGTCAGCTGCAATAGAAGCAACACTACTAAACTGTGCAGTTTGCAATGTTGCCCTATTACTTTTACTTGTTTTAATGTTAGTTGAGCCAGGGGTGTTGATTGTTATTAGAGGCAATATCCTGTGATGTTCTTTTTCACTATTTTTTTGGATTTTAATATCAACAGATTTTAGAAGCTCTTTTTGCTTTACAACATTTAAAGAGTCAATAATTTTTTTATATACTGTATTTGTAATTTCTGCTTTTAGTTGTTCTTTATCTATTTTGTTTTGATTGTTATTGTCTACTATTTGTGCAATTTCTTGTTTCTTATTTTTACTTAATGTTGTTGTGTTGTTTTGTAATATTGCAACGGTAAGTGCAGATATTGCAATCAATAAACTCACTATAGCCCCAATTTTTGTTAGCCAAAAAAATGGTTTCTTTTCTTCTTTTTCTTCAAGATTATCCAAAACATACTGCCAATCACTTTCGCCTGTTTTTAAAGGAAAGTCTTGTGCTGCTTTTTTATATAGATTTTCTAGTTCGTTATTATCTTCTTTCATATTTTATCTGTTAATTTCAAAAAAAGATGTTAGCTGTAGTTGAAGCGTTTGTTTAGCTCTAAACAAATGCGACTTTGATGTTCCTTCTGTGATGTTTAACATACTTGCAATTTCGTTGTGTGTATAGCCATCTATTACATATAAATTAAATACTAGTTGATGATGTTGCGGTAGATGTTTTAAAAAAATCATCATTTCTTTATAAAGCAATAATGTATCTGCATTTGTACTATTATCTTCAATCTCAAAATTGTTTTCATCAATACTATTAAAAATAATTTTATTATTTTGACTTCTAATATAATCAAGCGATTTATTGATGACTATTTTTCTAATCCATCCTAAAAACCTTTTTTCTAATTCTATATTGTTACAATCAATTTTAAATTGATGAATTGATTTGAATATACTTACAAATGAGTCGTTAACTGTCGTTGTAGCAACATCATAAGAATCATTATATCTATATGCTACTTTTAAAGTATAGGGATAGTAATTCTCATAGAGCTTTTTTTGGTAAACCCTATTGCTTTTTTGACATTGTTGCAGTATAGATGTAAGTGTATTCAAATGTGATTAACTACTCTATTATATAAGACGTAGTAATATTAAAAAAGGTTGCAGTTAGCTTAAATTATTTTTATTTCACCTAAACTATCTATTGATATTTTATTCTGGTCTTGTAAAAATTGTAATACTTTCCAAAACTTTGTTTTCTTGGTATTTTTAAAAAGTAGCAACATATCTTTTACTAAAACTGAATTTGAAGCTATAATTTTTAATATTCTCTTTTCAATATCTATAAACTCTTCTGTTGTTAGCTCTACATTTTTTTGTCTTAAACAATTATCGCAGCTTTCGCAAGATTTTACAAATCCTGCATCAAAATAGTTTGATATAATTTGACTTCTACATTTTTTTTCTTCTTTTATATATTGCAGCATTGCTGCAACCCTTATTTCAAATTGTTGTTTGCGTTTAAAATAATTTTCAGCATTAATGTATAAGCTATCAGCAGCAGCTCTGTTGTAGTTAAAATAAATTTGTGGGGTCTCTTTTTGTTGTGTGTATTTTATGATATTATACTGTCTTAATAATTCAATGTCTTTACTAATTTTATCGTAAGATAATCTATACACTTTTGCCAATAATTTTTCATTAATAAAAACTTCATTATCTAAAATGCCAACATAAGTTCTTAGTAATCCTTTTAGTGTAGTTTCTATTATGGGATTGGTTTTACAAAACTCTTCAATAGTAAATTTACTTGCTACCACTTGTATTTTTGAAGGCACATAAACTGCATCTGTAACTGTAATATGTCCTTCGTGTTCCAGTGTTTTAAGTACATTCATTACAAGATGAATATCTAGATTAAAGTTTTTTGTAAATTGTACTACATCAAAATCATAACTATTTCCTTCGCCAAGTCCAACGGGAATTTGTAAATAATTGGCCAAGGCTTGGTACACTTTTTTAATATCAGCTATTGGAGCAAAACGCTGTGTAGGCAAGTATTCCAAAGCATCAATATCTGTTGTATGATATAATAAAATAGCGAAGGCTCGTTTGCCATCTCTACCAGCACGCCCAGCTTCTTGATAATAATTTTCTATGCAATCGGGGACGTCATAATGTATAACAGTTTTTACATCTGCTTTATCTATGCCCATTCCAAAGGCATTGGTACAAACCATTACACGATTAAGATTATTTATCCAATTGTTTTGTTTTGTATTTCTTTCATCTTGTTGTAAACCTGCGTGATAAAAATCTGCTGCAATATTTTGTAGCATTAATAATTGAGCTACATAATTTGTTTGTTTTCTATTCTTACAATAAACAATACTACTACCTGCAACATTGTTCAATATTTCAATAGTCTTATTTATTTTACTATCTACTTTAAACACACTGTAAGATAGATTTTGTCTTTCAAAAGATTGCTGAAAAATTTCAGGACTTTTAAGTTGTAATTTTTCTGCAATATCTTTTTGTACTAATGCTGTTGCACTTGCTGTTAATGCAATGATGGGGGTTTTAGGCTTAGCTTCTCTTAAAGTAATTATTTGTAAATACGATGGCCTAAAGTCGTATCCCCATTGGCTTATACAGTGTGCTTCATCTACAGCAATTAAGTTTATGGGCAAATCAGGTAAGTAAGATTTGAATAATTTACTTTGTAATCTTTCTGGAGAAAGGTATAAAAATTTATACTTGCCTTTTGATGCATCAAACAAAACATCTTCAACTTGTTTGTTGCTTAATCCACTGTAAATAGCAACTGCATTGATGTTTTTGTTTTGCAAATGTTCTACCTGATCTTTCATTAAAGCAATTAATGGAGAGACAACAATACACAAGCCATCACTCATTAATGCAGGCACTTGAAAGCAAACTGATTTACCACCACCTGTAGGCAATAATGCTAATACATCTTTTTGTTGTAACACAGCATCTACAATATTTTGTTGCAAACCTCTAAAGGTGTTGTAACCCCAATATTGTTGCAAAATTTGCTGTGCTTGTTGCATTGGGTAAAATTAGAAGTTTATAGTCTATTAAACTATATTGAAATCAAATTAACACTAAGAATTACTATTATTCAGCTGATTGATTTTCTACTTCTTCAACAACGGTATTTTCTAAAATCAATACATCATTCTTTAACTTTTCTTTTACTTCTTCTATTTTAGATTTTATCTCAATAATAGATTCGTCAAGTTCTTTAATTCTAGCAGGAAGTTCATCTGCTTTTTTATTAATATCAACAACCTTTTCTTTTAATACTTCAATATCAGCTTCAACACTTGCAATTTTATCCTTCTTTTCTTTTATCCATTCTTCCACTTTAGTTTTAAAACTATCTGTCCATGCTGTAGCATATTTTTTTTCTAAATCAATTACTTGTTCAACTAGTTTTTTAATATATTCTTGTTGTTGGGGAATACGATTTTCGAAACGCTTTGCAAATTCTTGTTGGCTTTGCAAATAGCTTTCTTGTTTGGCTTTATAACCTATTTGGTTTTCTAATCTTTTTTCTAAGAACAATAAAAACTCTTGTTGCTTTTTATTCCATTCAATACGTTTTACATCTCTTTCTTTCTTTTTAATTTCCCATTCTTCCTGTTGTTTTTGTCTTTCTTCTTTATGTGTATCCCAGGCTTTATTTAAGTCTTCTTTTAAAGTATCAATATTAGCAAAAACTTGACCTTTGTGTTCACGTGTTAAAGCATCCCTATAGTTTGTAACAAAATTCCTTACATCATTCAAAGTTTCTGTTCTGCTGCGAAGGCTATACTTTACATCCTCAGGCTTTTCTATTAAATGCCAAGGTTTGTTGTTTTCTGCCAAATTATTTTCTTTTAAAAAATCATTAAACCTAATAACAAAATTTAGTAAATCTTCTATGGCGGTATCAGGATGACAAGCATCAACAACAACACACAGTTTTTCTGTTATTTCTAAAGATTGTGATAATTGTTTCGCTTTATCTTCTCTCTCTTTAGCAAACAATTCGTCTTCTTTGTCTTTAATAATATTTCTTATATCACTGTACTTATCCCAAGCTGTGGTGCGTCTTTCTTTTGTAATCCAACGTTGTTGTTTAAAATACTCAAATACATCATTAGATAGTGCTCTTAATTCTTTGAAATCATCTTTGCTGATGCTTTCTTGTGACAAAATTTTTTTGGCATTGCTTTCAAATGTTTCAACTAGTTTTTCGCCCTCTTCGCTAAAAACTGCATTCGCACTTTCAACATCTTTTTCTTTTTGTTCGATTAGTGCAATAAGAATATTGAATTTATTTATAGCATCAGTTTTTTGTTCAGGTATTTCAAACTGTGCTGCTTTAAAGTTTTCATCAATTTCTTTTTTCCTGTTCCAAATTTCTTTACTACTAAAAGTACCGTTACCAAACTCTTGAATTAAATTACTAAACGATTCTAATTTCTTAGTGATATCAACTCCTGTCATAATTTTTTTATTGGTTTACAAATTTGTAGAAAAACTGAATATCTTTTACATCAATAAAAAAGCCTGCACTTTTAATACAGGCTTTTTTCTTACTCTTACAACTAGTCTTTCAACTTTTCATCAATATACTTTATTTGTTCATCAATAACACTAGCATTTGTTGATGAAGCTCTTTGAGCTTCTTTTTTCTTTTTAATGCTACTAATTTCTTTATTGATATTTTCTTTTAATCCTTGACCAAAGGGAGCCACTAAATTTCTAAAACTAATCAAATCATCAATTCCTTTTTTAAATGTTTCTATATTAGTTAATCTGGAAATATAGAAAGTGTAATTATCGAAATCGTTAAACTTTTCCATTGGATTTAAAGAACCAAATTTTTTGCTCATTTCATCAAAATCCTTGTCGCTTTTATTTAGTATATCAATTTTAGCAACAGCATCTTTTAATCTGCCTTTCATATCTTTTTTTAGTTCTGGCAAAAGTTGCAGGGCTGCATTCTCATCAACATTCATCAATGCTTCTAATGCAGTACCAGCAACAGTATAAGACGAATCTTTGGTTGCATTTGTAAATAAGTTAATATACTTTTTGTCTTTTAAATTATTTAAAAAATCTAATGCAGCTGCACGTACAGTTTTCTTTGCATCTTGAGTAGCAATTTTCTCAATTTGTGCAATTGTTGTAGCATCTAACGTTTCTCCATCCAAAGCATTAATTGCTTTTATTTTTAGGTTATAATATTTATCATTTAATGCTAGCGTTAATAATGCAATAGAACCATTATCTTTTTTATTTTTATTGGAAAAATCTATTGCTTCTTTTCTGTCTAAATATTTACCAGCTTGTTTGTATTGTATAGTATATTCATCAATATTTTTTGTTTCTTTTTTATCCGCAAGAAGAACATTATCGCCATCAAACCTTACTAAATCTGGCTTTGCAGCAACATCAAAACTAAAGCTATCTGTTTTGTTTTCTATCCAAATATTTTTTCTAATAACATCTTTTTTTCCAGCAAAATATATATCTACAGCAACAGGAAGTTTATACACTTTATCGCCATCTTGTGTTTGTTTTACTTGTAAGTTAAGTTTGCCAGTTGTAGCATCATAACTATTGCTAATATCTAATTTGGGATGCCCACTACTAAAATACCATTGATTAAAAAACCAGTTTAAGTCTTTGCCAGTAACAGTTTCAAATGCAAGACGTAGTTTATGTGCAGAGCCATTACCAAATTTATTATCAGTTAAATATCTGTTCAACGATTTAAAAAATGCACTATCACCAACATAGTTTCTTAGCATATTTAAAACTCTTCCACCTTTTTGATAACTTACTAAATCAAACATATCTTCTTTGTCGGAATAGTAAAAACGCACTAAATCTTTTTTACTGTTATTGCCTCTGCTCATATAATCTCTCATTGCAGTATAGTTTTCTTCTCCTGCTGCATCTGCACCATATTTATATTCTAGCCATAAATATTCGCTATAGTTAGCAAAGCTTTCATTTACAGTTAAGTTGCTCCAACTTTCAGCAGTTACATAGTCGCCAAACCATTGATGAAATAATTCATGAGCAATTGTTGTTTCCCAGCCATTGCCATCTGTTAATTCTCTTGCATTTTGTTGTGCACTTTCTTGATGTAATGTGGCAGTTGTATTTTCCATTGCACCACTTACATAATCTTTACCTACTATTTGAGAATACTTGTTCCATGGATATTCAACTCCAGTAACTTTTTCACTAAAAAACTTCATCATTTCTGGCGTAAGTCCAAATATTTTTTTTGCTACTTTTTCATAATTTTTCTCTACATAATAATTTACTTCTTTGCCTTTGTAACTATCTTTTATAACAGCATAATCTCCTACACCAATAAAAAATAAATAAGGTGCATGTGGCAAATCCATTTTCCAGTAATCTGTTCTTGTGCCATCATTATTTTTTGTTTGAGAAATTAATTTTCCATTGCTTAATGAAACATATTTTGTTGGCACAGTTAAGTAAAATTCCTGTGTAGATTTTTGATTAGGCTTGTCAATTGTTGGCACCCAAACACTTGTTGCTTCAGTTTCTCCTTGTGTCCATATTTGCGTTGGTTTATCTTTTTCCTCTCCTTTTGGATTGATAAAATACAAACCTTTGGCATCTTTAATGGCAGCACTACCTTGCACTACAAGTTCATCTGGTTTTGCTACATAATCAATATAAATGGTATAATTTTCATTGGCTTTATATTCTTTATCCAAATTTATTTTCAAGTTCATACTATCGTTGTAAGTGTAACTTAATGCAATTGATTTACCAGCTCTTACAATTTCTACAGCATTTATGTCCATACCTTTAGCATCAAGTTCTACAACACTTGTAGCATAAAAATGTGGTTTAAGTGTTAGCCACGCCTTACCTAGCAATTGCGATTTTTGATAATCAAATTTTGCTTGGAGTTTGGTATGAACAAGGTCATTGGTTTTTGTTGCAAATGCTCTGTACTTTTTTTTCCAACTTTCATCTTTAGATGGAAATGCAAATTGTGCATTGGCTGCTGCTGCTGATAGTAATAATGCTACTAATAGTATTCTCTTCATTAATTGTTTTTTATTTGATAAAAAGTAAAGTGGTAAAGATAAGTTGACGAATATAAAATGATTATAAAAAGTGTTAAGTGCAAAAATTTGATGATAAAGTGATAAAATTTAAAATAGATTTGTAAAAAAATTAGTGAATGTTTAAGTTGTTCAAAACTATTTTGTTGCTTGTGTTGTGTAATGTTGCTGTAGCACAATCGTATCATTTTGTCTATATAGAAAACACAAAAAAAGAATGGTTTACTATTAAGTTGAATGATAGAATATATGAAAGTATTGGTAAAAACTTTATCACTATTCCAAAGTTGGAAAATGGTAATTATACTTTAATTGTCAATACACAAACTGCAAAAGAATCTATATTTTCTATAACTATAAATGGAGATGACAAAGGCTATAGAATAAAGCAAAATGATACTAAAGAAGTAGAATTGTTTAATATCAATAGCTTTAATACAGTAATAGCAAATGCAATAAGTAAAGAGGTTGAAAAACAAACAGATGTTGTTGCAATAAAACCCGCTGAGGATACAAAAATTGATGAGCCAAAACAAACACCTGCAATAACTGTATCTAAAAAAGTCACTACTGCCGTTGTGAAAATTTATAGTAAAAAAAATAATGAAGGTGTCGATGAAATTTATATAGATGGCAAGGATACTATTGCTATTTATTTACCTAAAATAACAGTAGTAGAAACACCCAAAGCAATTATAGAAGAGGGTGTTATTGAAGCTCCAATTACATCTACAGGCACAGCAATTAATACAGAACGCAACACCAATATAAACTGCAAGCAATTTGCCGAAGAAATTGATGTCAAGAATTTTACTATTGCTGTACAGGCTGAGCTTAAAGTAAAAGATAGATTAAAGGTGGCTAATAATTATTTTAAAGAAAAATGTTATACAGTTAATCAAATAAAACGATTGAGCAGTTTGTTTATAAACAGTAATGGCAAGTTTGTTTTCTTTAAACAAGCACAACAAAGCATAAGTGATATACAAAATTTTTCATCATTAGAAACAGAACTAACCGACACTAATATTAAAGAAGAATTTAAAGCTTTTGTAAAACAACTATAATATGCAAAGATATTTTTTAGAAATTGCATATAAAGGTACTGCATACAATGGTTTTCAAATTCAAAAGAATGCCAATACTATACAAGCTGAGGTTGAAAAAGCACTACAAACTTTATTTAAACAAAGCTTTGAATTAACAGGCTCATCACGCACAGATGCTGGAGTTCATGCCTTGCAAAACTTTTTTCATTTTGATAGCGAATTACAAATTGAACAAAAAGCCATCTACAATCTAAATGCAATTTTACCGGCGGATATAGTTGCAAAAAATATTTACAAAGTAACCAACGATAATCATTCCAGATTTGATGCAGATGCTCGTGCATACAAGTATTATATTTATCAAAATAAAAATGCGTTTGTTGCAGATAGGGCTTACTTTTTTCCTTTTGCTATAAATGAAGACGCATTAAATGCAACAGCTGCTATCATATTACAACATACAGATTTTACAAGCTTTAGCAAAAAACACACACAAGTAAACAATTTTATATGCAGCGTTAAGCATAGTTTTTGGAGCAAGGAGAATGATTGCTTGGTGTACAATGTAAAAGCCAATCGTTTTTTAAGAGGTATGGTGCGTGGCTTGGTAGCTACACAATTAAAAGTTGCACGTGATGTGATATCTACCAATGATTTTGAAAACATTCTTTTGTCTAAAGACTGCAATAATGCTTATTTTGAAGCACCTGCACATGGTTTATTTTTAGTTGAAGTTGACTATCCTAAAGATTTGTTAAAATAATATTTTTTTGTCTCCACTTAACTCATTTCCTTTATTTTCATTGGCTTAAAACATTCCTTAATGAGAAAAATAGCTTTGTTATTCACACTTATTATTTGCACGTATTCTTATGCTCAGCAAAGAGTTTCCACAAAAAAATATCCAAGTATAATGTGGGAAATTTCAGGCAAAGGACTTAAACACCCCAGCTATTTATTTGGCACAATGCACGTTAGTAGTAAAATAGCTTTTAACTTATCTGATAGTTTTTACAATGCCCTTAAAAGTGTTGATGCTGCAGCTATTGAAATTGACCCTTTAACTTGGCAGGACGAATACAACACCAGTATTTATAATAAAATTGGGCCTGGCATTGGTTCTATGTTATCTGATTATGCCACTAATAATTTTATTAGTAAAAACAGTTATTTGTTTACCGAGTCTGATATGAACTTTAGAATTGCATTGGCAACAGACCCTGCAATTATCAATCATTTTTTATATAGAAATTATCAGGGTGTAAGTGACTTTGAAGAGAATACTTATATTGATATGCATATTTTTCAAAGTGCAAGAAAATTGAAGAAAAGCTTTTATCCACTTGAAAATTTTAAAGAAAGTGAAGCCCTAATGATGAAGGGCTATAAAGCACAAGCTGCTGCAAAAAGAAAGAAAAAAAGTAGAAGCACTGAGGTAGACTCTGATGAAGTAAAATCTTCTAAAGCTAGCTCAGATAATGTTGAAGATGCATACAGAAATGGAGACTTAGATTTAATGGATTCGCTGGATAGAGTTAGTGATTACAACGAAGTTTTTAATGAGTATTTTTTATACGAAAGAAATAAAGTGCAAGCCAATGGTATTGATAAAATCATTACAAAGGGACAAAGTGTTTTTGCAGCAGTAGGTGCAGCACACTTGCCAGGCGATAGAGGTGTAATAGAATTATTAAGAGCAAAAGGATATAAACTTCGTCCCATATTTATGGGCATTAAAGTAAGCAATCAACGCGATGTAATAAATAAAATGAAACTCCCAGTTACATTCACTACTCAAAAAGCCGATGACAATTTATTTACTGTAGATGTACCTGGTAAGTTATACAATTTTAAAGGTGGAGGCATTGGTTTGTCTGACAATCAATTTGTTCACGCCGACTTTAGCAATGGTGCATATTATATGGTGACACGTGTACCAACCAATAATTTGCTGTGGGGTAAAACCATACAAGATGTTTACAATAAAATTGATAGCTTGTTGTATGAAAATATTCCAGGCAAAATTTTGGAAAGAACTCCAATCACTAATAATGGTTTCAGTGGCTACAACATTGTAAACAAAACAAAAAAAGGAGATGTACAGCGTTATAATATTATAGTAACACCACTTGAATTACTCGTATTTAAAATGAGCGGATTTGAAGATTATGTAAGTGGTGTAGAAGGCAATACTTTTTTTAATAGTATTAAAATAAATAAGCCTAAAGATGAGTGGAGTTACTTTTCTCCAAAAGAGTCTGGCTACAAAATATTACTGCCCAATCATCCAATAGTTGGAGAATCAAACAGTGGTCGATATGGTAGAATGAGAGGAGGGGAATCAAACAACGATAATTATGAAGCCTACGACGACAAGCAAGATATTTATATGATGGTGTCTAAGAAAAATTTCACCAATTATAATTTCCTGGAAGAAGATACATTTAACCTGGCATTGGCAAATGAAAGTATGCTGTCATCTGCTTTGTTTGACAATCCAGCAAGTAGAGTGATGGGTAAACAAAATAATATTCCTTACATAGAAACCAAAGGTGTATTCAATAACAACTATAACTACACCAACAGAATTTATCTTGTAGGTAATGATTATTATGCTGTTATAACCAGACATAAAAATAAAGACAGTATTGTAAATGCAGCCTTAAACTCTTTCAACTTCTCTTCATATAAATATGGTGCAGCTCATGACTATAGCGATTCCAATATGCACTTTAAAGTAAACAGTGTATTGGCTCCTGATAGCTTAACAAATGAATTTATTGAAATTACCAAGCTAGCCAAAAAAACACAGGAAGAAGAAAGTAAAACAAGCAAGTACGAAGAGCCTTACAATATTCCTGAGGCTAAAATGGTTTTTAGTAACGATACAACTGGGGAAGAAGTAATTGTTAAAAGCGAAAAATTTCCTAAATATTATCATTACAAAGATTCTGTTGAGTTTTGGAAGAACATCATTGACGATATAAATGTTAACATTAATAATCTAAGTATTAGTGCAAGCCCTTTTGGAACTGCCACTGCATATCAAATGTACTATGATTTTTATGTAAAAGAAAAAACTTTTAGCTACAACAACAACCAAACTGTTTGCAATGTAGTATATACCGATACGAATAGTTCTCAAATCATTCGTGCCAAGTTTATACTTACTGGCAATAGGTTATTAACTGCTTATTGCTTAGATAATGCTGAAGCTGCATCAACAGCAAAAAAAGATTTTCTAGAAAGTTTTGCTGCCTTTTTGCCAGATACAACTGTTGCATTAAGCCAATCAAAAGCCGATATTTATTTTCAAGATTTTTATAGTAAAGATTCTACTACATCAAAATTTGCAAAACGAAATATCGATATGGTACATTTTACTCAAAACGATATTCTTCAAATACTTGGAGCTATTAATAGTTTAAATATTAAAGACAAAGATTATTTCACTTTAAAAACCAATCTTATAGATGCTATTGGTTATATAAAAACAAATGACGCTGTTGTTGATGCTTTAGAAAGTATTTATAAAAATGCTGGCGATACTTCAACTTTTCAAAATACTGCCATCATTAATTTGTCAAAATGTAAAACACAAAAAGCATATAAATTATTGGGTAATATTATAGATAACGACCCTCCAATTTTTGAAAATAGTAACGATGCTTCAACCTTGTTCAATCATTTATCAGACTCTATGCAACTTACCAAAGCAATATTGCCACAAGTGTTGTCTTTAGTAAATTTAGACGACTATAAAATGCGAGTATATGGTTTAATCTCACAAATGTTGGACAGTGTTATTACACAAAAGGAGTATAAAAGTATTTATGATAAAGTGTTTTTTGATGCAAAAATTGCTTTAAAAAAATTAAAGGCAGCCGATGAAAAAATTACCAATACAGATGAAGATGAAAGTAATAATAACAACTATAGCAGAAGGATGCCTAATATTGAAAAATTAATAAGAAATGGTGGCGATGTAGATAGAGTAATTTCAAGATACTCATCTTATGACAACAACAATTCAACTAGCATTATGATTAATGAAGATATAGTAATTTATTGCCAACTATTAATACCTTATTATAATAAAAATAATAATGCCAGATTATTGATAGATAAATTGCTTGCTTTTAAAAGCAACGAGCTTAAATTAAATATTGCAAAAGTGTTGAATTGGTATAAAATACCAGTTGCAGATAGCATTTGGCAAGCTATTGCAAAAGACGATAAAACCAGATTGGATTTATTGAAATTTACTTTGCGTACCAATCAATCTAATCTTTTCCCTCAAGAATATACCAAGCAGAGTGTTATTGCAAAAAACATCTTACAAAAAGGATATAACAAAAAAGATAGCTTAGAGTACTTGAATGTGTATTTACCTATTCACTTAAAAAACAAAGACGGTAATGTTCATTTCTTTAAGTATAAAAATGATGAGAAAGATGTTGACTGGAAAATTGCTTACTGTGGCACTCAACCAAGCGACACAACAAAAGTAAACACAAGCCAAACCTTTGAAGAGTTTAGTTACAAGGTTTTAAAAACAAATAAAACTATTGAAGAACAAGCAGCAAAAATTATAAAAGAAGAAGTGTATAAAAATAGAAAAAGCAGTTCTAATTTCTACGAAAATTCTAGAAGTTACGACTACTATAGAGATTAGAATAAAACACATATCAGCCCAATAACATATTGTTTAAACTATTTGCTATAACATTGTGGCATATTTTAATTTATCAGAATGTATTTTTTTAATACCATAAAAAAACCATACTTATTAATTGTTGTTTTTTTATTTTGCATACTGCAAATCGTCAATGCTCAAACTTCAAGCATTTCTATAATTTTAGAAGACCAATATGGTGCTAAAATTAAAGAGGCAAGAGTTTCAGTAAGTAATCAAACAGAGGTATATACCAGCAATAAAGAAGGTATGGTTACTATCAATGCTACAAGCAATGATTCTATACAGGTAGATAAAAAACATTTTTCATCAAAAAAAATAGCAATAAGTGCTGCAAAAAATGCAACACTTATTATTGAAAAAGAATTCTCTATCTCCGATTTAATCAATCCTAAATTCTATATAATACATGGTGGTTTATGGTTATTGCTTTTTGTAGTCTTTGCCGAAACAGGCTTATTTGCTGGCTTCTTTTTACCTGGCGATAGTTTGTTATTTGTTGCTGGTATTTACAACAAAGAACTTATTACAACTTACTTCCCTTTTATTCAAAACGATTATATTCAACTGCTATTGTTATGGGTACTTATTGCTATTGCTGGTGTTATAGGCAATAGTGTAGGTTATTGGTTTGGTAAAAAAGTAGGCCCTGCTATGTATAACTGGAAAGAGAACTTTTTATTTAAGAAAAAGTATCTGGAGCAAGCACACGATTTCTATGAAAAGCACGGTGGCGGTGCCATCATTTTTGCAAGATTTTTGCCCATTGTTAGAACATTTGCTCCAATTGTAGCAGGTATAGTTGCTATGGATAAAAAGAAATTTAGCTTCTACAATATTATAGGTTCGTTTGCTTGGGTATTCATTATGTTGGTGGCAGGTCACTTTCTTCAAAAATGGATTCTCAATCAATTCCACTTCGACCTAAAAGAGCATCTTGAAATAATTGTAATAGGCATTGTACTCATTACTACTGCACCAGTAATTATTAAATTAGTTACAGGTAAAAAAAAGTAATTAAACTATTGCGTTTTCATACTTTCTTCAAATGCTTCTACCGTCATAGCATCTTCGTTTAAAAAGTTGCCAATTCTTGTTCTGCATAGGCTGCTCAGGTAGCCACCTACACCCAATGCTGCACCAAAATCATTGGCAAGACTGCGTATATAAGTGCCTGTGCCACACACTACTTTAAAATGTATAACAGCACCTTCAATTTTTGTAATGGTAAATTCTTTTATGGTTACAGGTCTTGGGTCAACTTTAACTTCTATACCTAGTCTTGCACTTTCATACAATCTTTTGCCGTCTTTTTTAATGGCACTGTGTTGTGGGGGCATTTGCAAAATATTGCCTGTAAATTGTTTGGTAGTTTCAAGTATTTGTTCTGTTGTTAAATGCGATGTGTCTTTAATATGTTGTGGTTCAGTTTCAAGGTCAAATGTGGGTGTGGTGCCACCAAGTGTTATGGTGCCAGTATATTCTTTTTCCATCCCCATATACTCGTTAATTTTTTTGGTAAACTTGCCTGTACACACAATCAACAAGCCAGTTGCCAATGGGTCAAGCGTGCCTGCGTGACCCACTTTGGGTGTTTTTACAAAATACCTGATTTTCTTTACTACGTTAAAACTAGTCCAGGTAAATGGTTTGTTGATTAATAAAACTTTGCCTTCGGCAAATGGGTTAATTTGTTGCATAGCCCGCGAAAGTAAATTAAATATCACTAACAGCAAGTAGTCAATAGCTAGTGGCAAGTAGTAACAACTACCAACTAATACCCACACCCAATTCCCAATACCTATCCACTATCCACTATCACCTATCACCTATCCACTATCCACTATCACCTATCACCTATCACCTATCCACTATCACCTATCCACTATCCACTATCACCTATCCACTATCACCTTCCTCACCACATCATTCACTTGCACATAATACAATCCACTTGGCAATGCAGCAATATCAATAGTTTGATAGCCTTGTTTCAATAAAAATGTTTTTACCACCTTACCCTCACCATTAACCAAACTTGCTTTGGAGTTGTTAAGGCTTGCAGCCATTACATTTATTTTTAGTACATCTTTAGTAGGGCTTACAATACTTATCGCATCTTGTTTATCATTTGCAGCTATACGAATAATATTACTGTAGCTATAAGTGCCATTTTTATCTACCATCTTAAGCCTTATGTACTTCTGCACAAGCTGTAAAAGTTCTGGCATCTGTGCTTTGTTCTATAATAAAATAGCTAGTGTTTATTTCATTGGCTGTGTTCCAATACACTAGTATAGTATTGTTCTCAGGCTTAGGAATAGCACCCAATGCAGTTAAACTTAGTGGCAATACATTACCAATAATAGTTTTAGCTGTATTGGTAATAATAGGTTCGTTATAATCAAAATAAATAGATGCTTTATTAGGCACAATATTACCGTTAACCAATGTAGTTAGAGGTTTTACCCTAAAGCTTACAAAACCATTGCATTTTACTTTATCAATATTACTGTCTGGTAAATTTATATTTCTAAACTCAAAGAACACAATATTATCATTTTGTGTAGCCTTAACATTATGAGACATTGCTGTTAGTTGCAAAGTGTTTGTTTGCACTTTACTATCATCTAGTGTATCAGCCACTACAACAGTAAA
>JAPLER010000333.1:0-1204 GCA_026391115.1 Bacteroidota bacterium
TAAAATAACTTCCTGTTTTGTTAAAACTCACTTTTTTTATCAATCTATTTCCTAATAAAGCACCTAAATCATTTCGCCTGTAAAGCGTTTTGATTAATGTCATATTATCTTTATTCAATAAATTAATGCTATCTATATTATCACTAATTAATTCTATATTATTAGGACTTATTGCATTTAAAATATAATCACTTGAAATACTATCATACTTATTTGCACAATCTGAATAAATTGAATGACTAGCTGAATCAATAGTAATTTCTTTGCCTGTGTTAGCATCCCAAACGCCAGTAATTGTTTTATCACAAGGTTCAATTAAAACTATTGAATTTTTATTGCAATAGTAGGAGCTAGATAATTCACTGCATAATGAAGGGTCTTTAAGTGAGAAGCTAAGTTTTGCATTTGACAAGTCCCATTGCTTAACTATTTTATTATTGTGAATACTCAATAGCAAGTTTAATTTAGCGTTATAGGTTACAGCATTTACCTTTGTATTATATCCTCTTAATTTGTTTAATAATGTCCATTTTTTTGTATTAAAAATTGATATAATATTATTGGAAGTAATGGCTATAAGACTATTTTTTTTAGCGTATGAAAATAAATGAGCTGCATTGTATCTATCAGTAAATCGCAACAGAATCTTCTTGCTTAGTTTATCCAAAACAAAGCAACTGTCTTTATACAAATCATAGTTTAAGTCTTGCTTTTTTGAGGATCTTAATATTTTTTTTGAAAACAAAAAACTGTTTGCAAACTCACTTGATGATAATTTCAACAGACTATCTCTTAAATATCTTGAGCCATCAATTTTTTGTGTTTTTAGCTCAATACACTTAGTTAATTTTTCTACAATATTTTCTCCAATGTTATAATCAGTATATATGCTATCTGTGGCACAATAAAGCTTGCTACCACTAGCATTCAACATTATTTCGTTGCACACAAATGGAAGTTTAATGCTGCTTTCAACCTTATTAAATTTTATATTATAAAAATAAATGGTACTATCAGAGAAAGTGGTGATAATAGTCTGCTCATCTTTACTATAAATAGCATCAAGGCAAATTGCATTGTTCACATAAAAACTAGCATCAACTTTTGCTGTGTTTAAATTATATATATATGCCCCCTTGTTATTAATTGTTGCTAAAACCTTAGTTCCATTTGAATTAAAAGATGCGTTGATTATTTTCGAACT
>JAPLER010000333.1:1219-13778 GCA_026391115.1 Bacteroidota bacterium
CTTGTATAGTCATAATTACTTTACCATATTTGATATTCCAAATTAAACATTTATCAGTTGATTGACTAAGCAACAAATCGCTAGTAGAACTAAAAGTAACTTTTTTTATATTCTCAATATGGCTCTCTGGCAACACCAACCTCGGCTCTTGTCCAAATCCTAAAACCACAATCAACAATATCCCATAAATAATAAAAAGTGTTTTTTTACTCATAAATAAATTGTTTTATAAACTACCAAACATTCCAATCCAATTGCATTGCTTCATTACGACTTGTAGGTTTTTGTTTTCCGTTGGTGAGTTCTTCAACCATAATACCTACTTGTTTTTTCAACTCACTTACTTTAATTGCAGTATTTGCACTCATTGCTTTTAATACACTATAAGTAAATACACCATTTTTAAGATTACCACTTTCTAAAGCATATTGTGTTCCGCCTGCTGCTGATATAATAGTTGTGCCAGTTCCTTGACCAATATTAATAAATAAATTTTGCATCAATTCAAAGCTATTTTGAAGCCCAACTGTTTTATTTTGAGGTGCATTTAAAGTAATACCTTTTACTGCATCCGATATAGCATTAACACTTTTATTTATTACTAAATCATCTTTATCTACTTCGCCACTATGGCAGGCATCAATCATTAATAATTTTTGTCCTGCAGGAATACTATCTAGTAAGTTTTCAATTGCTTCATAAGCAAGTCCATACTCATCAGGGTTTTCAAAATTAATATTGTAAGTAGATAAATAGTAGTCAAATTTTTTATTAAACAACCCGTGTCCGCTATAGCAAATAATTACTTTATCGTTGATGTTAGTTTTCAATAATTTTTGTTTTAAAGAAACAATATTTAATGTTGTTGCACTTGCATTAAAAAGAGTATCAATAATTACACTATTATATTTTTCTTTAAACTTGTTTGCCAAATCTTGAATATCCTTGACACTATATTTTAAGTTATATCTATTATTATTAAAATCATTTAACCCAATGCCAATAAAATACAATTTACTAGTGTCTTTATACTCAGCTTCTACATTATAAATTTCTCTTAAACTTTCTACTGCATTTTCATTTAAAACAAATAATTCAATCTTATTATTTCCTGTTGCAAGTTCAAGTAGAGCAGTTTTTTCAACTTTATTTTGCGGTAATAATTTCAATCCATTTTTACCATAAACAGGCACACCATTTATTAAAATATGCAATACATTAATTTTAAATAAACTATCACTTGCAACAATGTTAAAAGACATTTTTTTATTATGAATAACAGAAGGAATTTGAGCATTATTAGTTACAGATATTACTGGCAATTGTAAATTATTCATTACATCATCTGTAGTTTTTTGATTAAATTTTATCAACCGTTTATTTGTTGCTTTTTCTAATGCCCTTATGTAATTAGAATCAGAAAACCCGAGTAATTGCATAACACCTGATGGCTTGTTTAATAGCATATCAAATTGATAAAATGGTACAACTTTAGCGTTGTAAACAAATGCCAAACTATTTGTTTTTTTTGTAGAAGAAGCATACTGTTTATTACTAGGATTATAGTGCAAAACATTGCCATCATTACTAATAATTGTTTGCAAATAATTAGCTCTTGTATTTAAATTATGCCAACTAATAACGCCATCAATATCTACTGTATAAAATGTTGTATCACTCAACCAATTCACTTGTTTTATCTGTGCATCAGAATATGCTAACTGATTTTTTACTGTAAAGTTTCTGGTGTCAATTACTAAAATATATTGCTCTGCATATATGTTACCTGTTTTTGCCAAAATATTACCCTTAGTGCGTGTAAATGCTGTCTACTAAAATATCATATTTTTTTAGAACTGTGCTTTCTGCCCAAAAAACAGCATTATCACTTTCATCAAAACAAAAATTAGACAAGTACTCCTCATTCATAACACGATAGTTTATGGAAAAATTCTTCATCTCATTTTTACTTTTATAGTTGTACAAAATCCGCTTATTAGCTTCTTTATTGCTACATATTAAATATGGTTTTACGTTACTAAAAAAAACAGGAAAATCTCCTGCAATAGAATCTGCTGAAATGAATTTACCAAGAGATGAGTAGTATTGTAAATGTATAAAACCAGTATATTTTTTTGGTATAAATGCAACAACTATAGTATCACTAAATTTTGCTGTTGCATTAATAAATTTACCCACAATGCTAATAATTCGTTTCCCATTAGGGTCTTTTACACAAATAGTATCATTGTCAATGCCAGCTAAACGCCCATATTTGGTGTAAATTACAAAGCCCAATGAATTGCTTATTAGTTTTACATCACTTTTAATGTTATCTAATTTTTCGCCTTTTGAAATTGTGTTTAGTTTAATAGATGATAGATATCCATCATTAGAATAGTATGCTTTTCGTCTAAGTGTATCAACATAAAAACTAGTACAATCTTGTTTACTTAATTCTACTTTTTCGCATCCTATGCCCCATTTAATAAAACTACTATCCTTTCTGATAAAAACAAATTCATCTTTTGCTGAAAAAAGGAAGGGATTTGATGAAGTATACAAATTATCTACTGTTGCTTTTTTAATGATACTCATATCTGATACTTTAGTCAGATATAATGAATCATAAGGATAATCCGCTTGCTTTAATCCAACAATTTGAGAAAACTTTTTATTAATGTTTGCAGAAGTATAATTAGGCAATGAAATTGTTTTTAACTTAGCAAATTGTGGCAAGCTGTAAATGTGTATTTGCATACCCCAATTCTCATTTTTATCAGTTTTATATTGTTTTGTAACAAATGCCACTTCAGTCCCTTGTTCATTAACAACCCAATGATATAAATTCTTAATCTCAACACTGCCCAGCATTTCTCCTTTTTTTGTGCAAGTGGTAAATGGAGCAATATCTAAATACATTTCGTTTTTATTGTTTGACTCAGGCGATGCTAATTTGCATAGTATGTCTTCGCCTTTGTTTAACAATTGCATTTCCCAAATATCTTTATGCAATTCGCCAGTTTTAACAATTTTATTATCATTAATATTCAAATCATAAAATTCATAAATCGGGTTTTTTATTGTAGAATTTGATGCTGATTGAGCAACAACCCATTTGCTACAATCATGTAATGTTGAAATCCACTTATTTGAATAGCCTAAATTTTCAAGGGTAATTGTTTTCACAACTCTTCTTTTATTCAAATCATAACACTTGATAGTATTTCCAATTGGATCACTATAAAAAAAAGTATTACTATTTGCATTAAAATGAAATGCAGCTGATTCAAAATTGGTTGTACTCTCTTTAATATCTGCTACAATAAACCCAGTATTATAATCCCAAATTTTAATATGATTATCATTAGATGTTGTAGCTAGCAATTGCTTATTAGAATGTGATACCATTTTATAAATTGCACCACTATGCGGTGTTTGCATTTGAGTTGTTATAGGAATTATAACTGGCGAATAATTAACATACGAAAAACTATAGTTGGTATCTATGTTACTTAACGCAGCAAAACCAGTTGCATTCATTTTAAAATCAATAGCATCTTCTGCAACCTTGTTGGTAATGTCTATTTGTGTCATATTACTCAACTCGTAGCAGTAAATACTTCGTTTGTTACTACTGTTGCTCGATTGAACAAGTACATATAAAATACCATTAAGCACCTCAATTTTCTTAATATCTGATACATTGGCTATTTCAATTTTTGATAATTGTTGCTTATTATTATAGATTGAAATAATTCCATTAGATATTGTAGTTGATGCTACAATAAACTGTCCAGTAGTTTCTTCAATTACACATTTAGGTTCACCTTCAATATCATTAAATAGAACAGAATCATTCGGCATTGCAACATCTTTTATTGTTAGCGACCGATATTTATCCCAGTAATTATTGTTGCAATAGGCTAAGCAATTCACCTTGTTATAGCTTATTATCTGAATATCTTCAAGATGTAATAAGCCAGATTTTACCACTTTATTACTAAGTCTATTAATACAATGAAATTTGTCAGGTGATCGCAATGCCACATTTTTATCACTTTGTGTAAACAAATAGATATTTTTTTTGTCGTTTCTTATTTCAATAATTTTATCCTCTATTGCCAATGAGTCTAAAAGCGAATTGGTTTTTAACGATAAAAAGTAGAGTTTGAATTTAGGCTCATCACTAAAAAAATTATAATTTTCAACAGCATACAAAAGTGAATTAGTTTGTTCATCAATATCAATTGATGTTATAGTTTTAAACTCAGCTAAAACTATTGATGCTATTGAATCACCAGTTTTGCTATTCCACACTTTAACTGCATTAACGCTGTAGCTTTTGCTAACTGATATTCCAGCAACAGCCAAATAAGAACCACTTGTACTCCATTTTTTTATTACAGGCAAGGAAAGTTCGCTTTTATAAAAATGAGGATAAATATTTACCTGAGATTGTAATACAAATGAATGTAAAACTAAGTGTAATAATATGATAAAATATTTCTTTTGCATATTGCTCTTGTTGTCTAAAAAAGTTACAGTTCATTACCTAATATTTCACGCAAATGTGTTGTTAATACGGCAATACAAAACTGTGTTCAACAAATATAATTTTATAAACTACAAATGCACATTAAACTAAGCCACTAAAGTTTATTAAAATAGTCTTAATATCGTGCATCAAACAAAACATTCATCTAAAATGAGGAAAATTGTAATTCAAAAGCAATAGAATTGAATGTTAAAGAAAATCCAAGAGGTAGAAAAACTAACCAACCAACAACACCATATTTTGATGAAATGTTGTATTATGAAAATAGATACAAAGTTGAAAGAACAAATGCTTGGATGGATGATTACAAAGGAATTTTGATAAAATTTGAGAAATAACAATAACTTTTTGGAGTATGCTATGGTTAAGCATTATAGCCATATTCATTAAAAAAATAAAATGTTAAACAACTTCTATTTAAACAATTTGCTAAAATTAACTTTAATACATAATTAACCATCATTTTCAGCACAAGAAACAGTTTTCTTGATGGTAATTATAAAGACTGATTCATTTAAACATCAAAAGAAGCAATATTAATTGTACAATAAGTCAACTATGTTACATCCAAAAAATTTTTGAATAAATTTCCATCAATAACTCTTTTGTTTATATAAACTATTACTCCATTTTTTGTAACAGTAAACATTTGTTTGGATGAAAACGAACCTTTATAAATTAATCTTTCCATTTGGTCAATACACGCAGCTTTTCGCTTCATCAATTCGCCAGCCTTTTCAAATTTTTGTTCTTTAGCCAATTGCTGTGAAAGGACGTTTAATTCATTCAACTCCTTTAATAGTTGTTCAAATTCATTTTTATCCTTTTCGTTAAAAAAGATGATAATATCATTTACTAATTCATCATTATATTTTATGGGTCTTATTGTAATTGGATTTTCTATTTCTCCCTTGTTAAACTGAGCATAGTAGTTGTTTAACTCATTACATAGTTGTTGTATCATACAATTAATTTATTAATATAAAGCGTTTACCTCATTATACAATCTTGCAAATTTTTTTATGTTTTCAAAAGCTTCATTCTGAAAATGAAAAGCTGTAATTCTTGGTAATCCTTTTGGTTGTATAGAAACAGCATTGAACAAATTTGCATATAATATTAACCAGTCTGAAACAGAAGAATTTTCTTTAAAATCTTCTATTGCTTTTGCACAAAGATTGTCACGCTTTACATAGTCATTTCTTTCAATCATATAAAAAGAATTTAATTGCAAGTTAAATGAAAATCTAAAGAAAAAGTTTTAAAGATTCTTATTAAACATTTCTAATAAAACTTAATAAGCAATATAGATTTCAAAAGGAATATAAAAATAATCATCTTGTTTTTCGTGATTTCACGGGAAAATTCGTGAATAAGTGAGATTGCACGAGAGTAAGGGATATTTCACGAGAAGTGATTGTTTATCAAAGTGACCTCGTTTAACTAAGATGACAAAGTATCAGGTGTGACTGCGTTTAATAATTTACTAACAATAACATTTAATAAATCATCAAAAAAAAGGAATAAAAAAGCACCCCCTAAGGTGTGCTACATTTTATTTTCTTAAAATTGTTAAGCCTCTTTGGGCTTTTCTTGCTTTTGTTTTTCTATTGTTTCTTTTGAGTGATATATCTGTTGCTGAAGATTAAGTACCTTAAAATTGTATGAAGAAATTACATCACTCAATTTACCGTTTGCTTGGTTCAATTTTTTAACTTTATTTTTTTCTTGAATGGTTTGATGAATATAAAAAACAGCAACTGAAACTGCTACTAATCCAAAACAAGCCAGTTGGATGTTTAATTTTTTTCTGGAATTACTCTTTCCAACACTTGCCATTAGTTCCACAAATTGTAAATTATTAGTCATTTTTTATAATTTTATAGGTTAGTGAATGAGGGTTAAAATGGATACTGTAGAGATAATATTTGCAAGTAAATTGACCATTCTTGTCACAGCTAAGCTCTGATGATTTATCCAGATGAATGTCGTATGCTTCTAAATCTTGAAGATTTACATTTTCACCCTTTTTTTCAAACATCAAAGCTATTTGTTTGTCAATAACTTTTATTTCACTTTTACGTTTTTCAAAGTATTTTCTTTCTTCGGAGTCGTTCTCCCTTGCTTTTGCTGTCTTACAATCTTTTATAGTACCATCATTGATCTGATACTTACAATGCGTTCTGGAAGAATGTGCCTGGTCTGCGATAGGTTCACCACAATACTCACAGGCTCTATTGAGCAAGTAAGTTGGCTTGTCTTGTTGATTTTTATTTTTTAACATTTTGTAGTTTTTTGTTTGCTTATACCTATATCTATATTGGTTGATTAATGAAAACGTAATTAACTATGCTCATAAACAGGTGTGTGATTATTTATAATTTTAAACGACGACACAGTAGCTTAAACTGGCAAATACCAGTAGAGTTTCAAAATAGCTAAATATCAGTATCTTCTGTTCTGGTGATGGTATGAAAATATTGGTTCGTAACAATTAAAGTTTTGACAAATTTGTTCATTCATTTTATAAATATTAAAGGTTTGTAAATTGATTGGGTAATTCATTTCTGTTAATATAATCCTGAGCTCTTTTAGCTACAGGAATATATTTTTTAGTAGTCATCCACTCAATAATTTCTCTCTTTGAAAATCTGATGGTATGGTCTTGTACTTTGTAGAAAGGGATTTTTTCTTTGAAAACAAGCTGTCTTATATATTCTTCAGTGTACCCTGTTAGTTCGGCACATTTTTTCACATTTAAGAAGTCGCTTTTTAAAACAGCACTATCCGATAGGTTTTTATCCTTTGGTATAATTACATAACGTTCATCCAATATGTTTAATAACTCGACAACGCTTAAGTCTATGATTCTTTTATCAAGTATTATATTATATTTTTTACCCATTTCATTCTGATTGAGAGAGTGAAATTATAGCAGGAAATACTACCACTATGTAGTTTTGTAGTCTTTTTTTGTGGGCGTAAAATCTTTCGTAATTTCTTAACGCCAGCGTAAAAAAATACAAGAAAAATACGAAGTGGTGATAGGTGTAGATTACTGTGCAGGGATATCTGGCAGTTTGAAATTGCCTTTCTGAGGTTTTTTATTTCTCAAGTTTTTACTCCAGTTTAGAAATTCTTTTTTTGAAGCTGTATATTCATTAAATGGTTCAAAATGGTATGCCATAAACTTCATTATTGATTGCTTTTGAGAAATACCCCTCTCATATGTGTGAAAGAATTGATAAATGGCAGAATTGATATTGCCTATAAAAACACCTTGCATATTTAATTTAATTAGTTCTTTTTTGGGGTTTGGGGGCAAAGCGATGCCGTATCTAAAAACTTCTACAAAATCTTCTATTGTCATCATAGGTTCACCATTTTTGGTCTTAAATTCGAAGAGAAATGAGAAAAATTTCATAATGTTCAATCGGCTAATTCTAAAATTTGTTACATCATAATCTATCGGTATCTCTTTCGCAGCTTCTTTAATAAATAGTTCTTCAATATCATTGGCATCGGTTGGTTGCTTGTAAGATGACAGTGAATAAACCCAATTCATTATTTTTTCTCTGAGGGGATAATTATCAATTGGCGTTATTGATTGGGTATAATCAATTACAAAGTGTTTAATTCTTTCTAAGAAGTCTTGAGGGTCATATGGATAACTGCTAAAATGGTAGTTTAGATAATCTTCAATTGCGTACATTGGTTTACATACCAATGATATTGCTATATAAAAAAATACTGGTCGGGATTTGGTAAATTTTCTGGACGAATTAAAATAAGTGTCGTTTCATCAAAGCTAATATTATTGCTTTGGCAATGCAATGAAATGAGGGTTTGTAATTGTGCTTTCCTAAACTCTTTTGTTTGATTGTCAATATTTACAATTCCATCTATGTAGCTAAAATAGTCCCTATGTAAAGCTTTTAAATTGATATCATTGATGTGAAAACAAATGGTCGTGTTATTATTGTTTACCTTCTCTTCCAAAGCTAATTATTTTAATGAATCGTAAAAGTAAATTCTTTCTATAAAAACTAGTAAAATTAAAATATACTGGTGTTAAGCATAAATCTTTTAAATGTGATCAAACTTGCATTAAAATGTAAATAGAGTTATTTCATAAATTCCGAGATATTCCTATTTTCATTAAAAAAATAAACCACTGATATAAAAATATAAAGTAGCTTTTTTTTAATATGGGCAAAAGCATCAATTTCTGTAAATTGATATAGTCCTTCGGAAATTTCCGAATTTTTCTGTAATTAGTTATAATGTATTGTGATACTTCAATGTCATACAAACTTCTTATTAAGTTCTTATCTTCAATATAGATTTATAAAACTTGTCTTTAAATACAATCTATATTCATTTAATAGTATAAAAGTCATTATGGTTGCCGCATTATGGTCTTACTACTACTAATGGCAACCCATTATTATCGCATAAAATCAAGATATTGCTGGTTTTACAAGACTTTCTACCCTGATAACCTACACTTTCCCCACCTCATTTGCAAGGCGTATGTGTGCCGTGAAATTGTGTTGAAGACAAATCCAATAAATAATCATTGCTCTAGAATAATTGTTGCCAAATTTTCAAAAACTTCCATCCTTAACGATTTAGAGATGCTTAAATATTGTTGTGTTATCATTCAATTACTTAACCCAATTTAATTCCCAACTACAAAATCAAGATAGTTGTCCTTGTTGATACACTCAAAGGTTGATTCAGGATATAAGGTTTTAAATGCTATAGGTTGCTTTACCTTTTTATTACCAGAGTATTTAAACTCGAAACTGGCAATCACTCCATCTCTTACTTCAATTAGGTCAACTTCTTGTTGGTTGTAATTACGCCAAAAATAGATTTCTTTGGTTTGATTGAGGTATTTATTGCTTTTAATTCTTTCGGATACAAGATAGTTCTCCCATAAGATGCCAATGTCGTTTCTTAATGTGGGTATCCTAAAATCATTAATGATAGCGTTACGGATACCATTATCAAGGAAATACCATTTAGAACTTTTTGTCACTTCTTTTCGTTGATTGGTACTATAAGAAGGTAGTTTGTAAATGATGAATACTTTACTCAATAAATCAAGGTAACTTTCTACTGTCAATCTACTCATACCAAGTTGAGTACCCAGTTCATTATAAGAAACCTCAGACCCAACTTGATAAGCAATCAATCTTAATAATGAAACAATCTTATCTGAATGTTTTATACCACCAAAACTCAGAATGTCTTTTAATAAATAGGATTGAACCAGTTGTTGCAAATAATTACGTTTATCATCATTGGAGACTAGATTAATCAATTCAGGATAACTGCCGAAAATCAACCTTTCTTCAAGGTTTTGTTTTGTTTCTAAAAAGTTCTCGGTTGACATTAATTCCATTTGAGAAAGAGGATATAAGTTGAACTGGTAATGTCTTCCAGTCAAAGGTTCTCCAGTTTTATTCATTAAATCCAAAGAAGATGAACCTGTGGCTATAATAGTTAAGTTGGGGTTGGTATCAATCAATAGTTTTAATGCCATTCCAATTTCAGGAATGGATTGTGCTTCGTCAATGATGATTAACTTATTGTCACCTACCAGTCTTTTGTAGTTGCTTGTTGACCTGTTCTTTATAATTTCCTGTACATCGAAGTCCTCACCATTCAAAAAAAGTAGTTTTGATTGATAATTTTTTTGAATTGAATTAATTAAAAAGGTCTTTCCGACTCTTCTAGTTCCTAATATTAGGATAACCTTATTGCTATCTAATAAGTTGGTAATTTGAGATTCAATTATTCTATTGATTACTTTCATTGCATCTTAATTTGATACAAAAGTAGTAAATATAATAATTAGTTATCTACATTTCAAGTAAAATTGATAATAGATAACAATTATGACCTGTTTATTAATGCTAACACAATTTTTGCTGATACAATTTTGTTATGATTTTCTCGGCTCTTAGTCAAAATAATCTAAAAAAATGGAATGTGTTGGTGTGCAATTTAAACGCTTGATTGCTATTATTTTATAACGTCTCTTCTGTATATCAGCTTCGGAAAACAACATCCTTTGAGCATCATTAAAGTTAATACACGGACCTTGAAATATTTAACATATTTAAAAGAAAAGGTTAAGCAAATTCGTGAGCAATGTAAAAAGTGAACTTTATTATTTTATAGTTTTTAAAAGCTACCAAAATAATGATTAAAAACAACTTTGACTTAATCCTTATTTTGGTAGTCAATTTAAAACTGATAGAGGTGGTCAGTTTCAACGGATTTTGCAGTCAATAAGGGAAGCTTACAGTACTCCATAAGTTTAATTACTAGTCTCCCGGAATTTTTGAGACATCTAAAATAAAATCGGTATCACGAACGGTTACCAAATCTCCCAAAAAGTAAATACAATTTTTGTTCTTATTCGATGCTAGTTTTATTCCCCAATCATTTCCAATTCCAACTTTCAATCCTTCACTCAAGAAATAAACTCTTTGCCCAGGATTAATATAAAAATCACTGAATTTGGATTTTGAATCGGGATGATAAAATTCAAGTTTTAAAGCCTTCTTTGTTGTATTTACCATTTCGAGATATTTAATTTCTACTGCATTTTTTTCTCTCCATAAGTCTACATCATCACTGGTATAATTTTTACAACCTAAACTTGCCTTTGAGGATTTTTTAGATGTCTCGGTGCTTTTTTTAGTTACTGGAATTGTTGTTTCATTGGACGTTTTAGACTTAATTTCTGTTACAGCAATAGACGAAGTATATTTCTCAAATATTTTTTTTATATCATATTTTTTTATGATGGGAAAGGCGTATTTATCTATGCCAAAAATTGTTACATACTCTTTTTGTGCATCTATTATTCTTAAAGGATAGTAATCTAGCTGATATTTATCAGAAACCAATTTGTTTTCTATAAAACCATAAGCGTACAATTTATCATCTATTATACCAATGATTTTATTTTTATCCGTTTCTTCGATTTGTCTTGTTTTAAAATATGTGTTTGTTTTTGTAAGTGAAATACTATTAAATAACATCAAATCGTAAGGACAATTTATACGTGCTCTTGGCCCATCTGCCCCTACAAACGTTGGATCCCGATCTCCTTTAAAGAACTTGTTTTCACTGTTATTCTCCGAATAAACTTTATTAACAAAACAATCCTCCAATTTTTTTTCACTTGGACCCGATAATGAGTCAACATAAAAAACACCAATCAATAATTTGGTAAAATTTCCAAGTGATTTCAAGTAAACATCATTTTTTATTTTATTTGTATTGAAATTCTTGATTTCATCTTTTGTAAAATGTTTATAAAGATTATTAAAAGTTATAATTGAATTATAAATCATATTCGGACTAGTACCAAGTACAAGTATTGTATCACTTTTTGCTCCACCATAATTAAGACAATCATCAATAATAATCTTTGGTAAAACTACACTCTGCTCAGTTTGTAAATCAATTAATTGATAGAAGTCCTTATAAGTACTAACTCCCATTACAAATCGACTATTAATAATTTTATTATACTGAAATTCATCTCTAAAGCCCAAAAATCCGCCTGATAATTTCTCTGATTTAATCCTTTTAACTTCTTTGCCAATATTATAATTATATACAACTATTTCAATACGGTTTGAAAATGATTTAGCTGAAAATTCAGTAAATACAATCTCATCATCTGATAACCCAAAACCAAGTGGTTGAGTATATTTTTGAAATTTACCCTCGAATGTAATGGCATTTCCAATTTTTCTTATTCCGGCCAAATCATACACTTGAAGTGCAATTTTACCATCAGTACCAGCAGATGTATAATATGCAATCAAGAGTTTTGATTTTGATGGATTTAAAAAAAGTTTTGGTCCATAAACATTTTCTCCGGTTAAAGTTTGCTCACTACCATTTTTTATATAATTTACCTTATCTGCATATGAATTAATTGTTAACCCAGGTAGTTTGATTTGTTGCGGC
>JAPLER010000329.1 GCA_026391115.1 Bacteroidota bacterium
CACATCCAAAAGTTGATGCAACTTTTAATAATCTAGTGAAAAATAATTGCAAAGCTGACACCATTATACTCACCCACGATAGTGATAATGAAGTGAATAAATGGACTTGGTTTGTTAATGGACAAATGATTAGCCCTTCTCCCAAATTAATAATAGCTTACACAGATAGTAGCTTAAAAAACATTTCACTTATTGTTGCCAATGCAACTTGCAAAGACACAAGTAATCAAACATTTACATTAGTACATAATAAAGTAAAAGCAAAATTTAATGTAAGTAATAATATTGTTTGCCCAACTGATAATGTTTCATTTGTTGATAATAGTACTGGCAATATTAGTACTTGGAAATGGGATTTTGGAAATGGCGTATTAAGTACATCAAACATTCCTTCTACACAATCTTATTTATTGCCAACAGATAAAATCAATCCAACAACAGGACTGCCAATGCTTACTGGCGATAATTTTTATACAACTACTGCATATTTAATTGTGGGCAATGCAACACCTTGTTATGATACAACACGTCAAATTTTAAAAATAACATCTAATTGTCTTATTCAGGTTCCAACTGCATTTACACCAAATGGAGATGGATTGAATGACAATTTATATCCGTTAAATACTTATAAAGCAAGTAAGTTTAATTTTAGAGTTTATAACAGGGGTGGCAATTTAATTTTTGAATCATCAACAGAAGGTTCAAAATGGAATGGTAATAATTATTTAAGAGTAAAGCAACCTGCTGGTACTTACGTGTGGACATTAAATTATACTGATAAAGATAGTGGTAAAGAAATATTCTTGAAGGGAACAACTGTTTTAATTAGATAATAAAATATTTATATTTACGCTTTAATGACGCCAATAAAACAAATACAATCTATCTTAACAGATGATGAATTACTTGAAGATTTTCAGCAAAATGAAAATCAACAGGCATTGGCATCATTGTATCTAAGGTATAGTGATTTGGTGTATGGTGTTTGTTTAAAATATCTCAAAAATGCAGAGTTAAGTAAGGATGCTGTAATGGATATTTACCAAGAAGTGAGTAAAAAATTGCAGTCTCATAATGTCGAAAATTTTAAGAGCTGGTTATATGTTTTAAGTAAGAATTTTTGCTTAATGCAATTAAGAAAAGACAAGAAATCAACTATTATAGAATTTGATAGCAATGCATTTATGCAATCCGAAGACTTTTCGCATCTTGACATTGCTTTACAAAAAGAAAGAGAATTTAAAAAGCTAGAAACTTGTTTACAACATCTAAATAGTGAGCAACATACTGTAATTGAAATGTTTTATTTACAACAAAAATGTTACAATCAAATTGTAGAAGAAACTAAAATGGATTGGAATAAAATTAGAAGTTTAGTACAAAATGGAAGAAGAAATTTAAAAATATGTATGGATAAAAATGACTGAAAACGTTAAACATATTATGTATTCAAAAGCAGATATTGAAAATTATTTGCAAGGCAAAATGAGCCACGAGGAGATGCACCAGCTAGAACTTGCAGCATTGCAAGACTCTTTTTTGGCTGATGCTATTGAAGGATATACCACAGCAAATAATACAGTAACTGCCAAGCATTTGACAGAAATTGAAACAGAAATTTTAGCCAATAGAACAACTGCAAAAGTGGTGAGTATTAACAAAAAAAAGAGACTTGGATTCTTACAAATTGCAGCAGCTGTTGCTGTAATTATTGTAGGAATTTATTCTATAAATTTAATAGTACAGAAAACTGATAACACAACAAGGAATATAGCTGTAATTGAACAAAAAAAATTAAACTTAATTGATAGTAACGATATACAAATTGATAACTCAAAAACTAAGTTTGATACTTTAATTACAAATAATAACCTCTCAACACAATCTATAGTTATAGATACAAAACAAAAAGGCACTTACAGCATTACTAAGAATAATAATTCAAGGGATAAATTCGCAAATGATAATGCTGAATTTGCTGAAGCAATTGTTTCTACTACACAACAAGAACAAGAGAAAAGCATAGCAAGAACAGATGACG
>JAPLER010000296.1 GCA_026391115.1 Bacteroidota bacterium
CTTTGCTTTTTGTTTATTAGTATTTGGTAACAAAAAAGATTTGGTTGGGTTGCTACTTTTTGCAATAGGCTTTGGTTTAGCCACTGGCACTGCTTTTACTGTTATTAAAGAGGTTTTAGGCAATTGCTTTTTAACTTCTTTTCTTTTTGTATAACTATCATCAAAGTAACAATCCATACCTCTTCTATTTCCACAACTTCCTTTTTCTTTAATCGTTATATCATTATTACTAAACGCAAAATCAATCACACATGGATCTCCACCAAAACTGTAAATGGCGTGTGTACTATCGACTAGTTGCATTGTACCTTTTAATTCTCCAATACAATTACCATCATTTTTTTCTATATGTAAAAAAAATAAATATTCAGTTTTTGATTTTCCGTCTCTTATTGCAATAAAATTTCTGTCATCTTGTACATATGTTCCACTATACATATTGTACTTCATTAAACTATCAATTGGATTAATAATGGGCATTAACTTATCACTTCTTTCATTACTCTCTTTAACAGCTGCAATAAAGTTTTTGCCATTAAATATCCAACCAGTCCTAGTAAACTTAATTTCTTTATCGTTCACCATTTTCTCTCTGCCTACAAAAAATGTAGGCTCTTTATTTATAGACAAATTGTATTTGTATCCTTCATCATTATGTATCAATAGCAAATCTTTTTCAGCCAAAAATTTATTCTCTTTGTCAAATACAATTACTGACACATAAGGTTTTTTATTTTTTACAGAAAGCAATAAAATGTAAGTTTCTGTTGATTTTGAAATTCTACCCAAAGAATGAAAAATTGTTTTTTTATCTCCGGCGATTAATTGATTTACTATCGAATCTGGAATAAAACGTGACAACAAATTATGATTAATTGAAACCGTATCGGCTAGTTTAAAAATATTGGTATCATTCGCAGTAAAACCATTTTCAATTAATTTAAAAGCTGCAATAAATTGATTTGGCTTTATAGCTGCATCTTTATTTAAGTCTGTTGTTTTGTTTTTACAAGAAAATAGCATTGTGACAATTATAGCAACCCCAAATTTCCTCATTATGTTTAGTTTGTGTAAATGTATAAGTTTTTTTGAAAATCAAAATTAATAGAACAAGTTAAACTTAACGAACTTCAATATTCATTTAATAGCTATTAATTTATGATACAAATCTAGTTTTTGATAAAAACCCTTTCCTTCTATATTTGCAAAAAAAAATTATGGCAAACCAACACATTCAACAGCTTTTAGGAGACAAAGCAGAGTATTTATTAAATCATCAGTGTAAAACGATAGATAAATCTCAATTGCATTTACCTGGTAACGATTTCGTTGATAGAATTTTCATAAACAGTGACCGCAGCCCTCAAGTATTAAGAAATTTACAAGCTATGTATGGTACTGGTAGATTAGCAAACACCGGTTATTTATCAATTCTTCCAGTTGACCAAGGTATTGAACATAGTGCTGGTGCGTCTTTTGCTAAAAATCCATTATACTTCGATCCTGAAAATATCATCAAATTAGCTATTGAAGGTGGTTGTAATGCTGTGGCAACAACTTTTGGAGGATTAGGTTTTA
>JAPLER010000348.1 GCA_026391115.1 Bacteroidota bacterium
CAAAAACTTATCTTTAATAAATGTATTTGGAAGAATTTATGTTGCTACAGAAGGCATCAATGCACAAATAAGTGTGCCATCTTCAAACTTCGAATCATTTAAAGAATTTCTATATTCTATTTCAGAGTTAAATGGTTTAAGATTAAACATTGCTGTTGATGATGATGGCAGAAGTTTTTGGGTTTTGAAAGTAAAAGTAAGAGAACAAATTGTTGCAGATGCAATCAATGACCCTTCATTTAATATGCACCAAAAAGGCAAATATGTTGATGCCCAAAAAATGAATGAAATGCTTGATAATGGCGATACAGTGGTAATTGATATGCGTAATCATTACGAATATGAAGTTGGTCATTTTGAAAACGCTATTGAATTGCCAAGCGATACTTTTAGAGAGCAATTACCAATGGCTGTTGACATGATGAAAGGCAATGAAGAAAAGAATATTATTATGTATTGCACAGGTGGTATTCGTTGTGAGAAAGCAAGTGCATTTATGTTGCATAAAGGATTTAAAAATGTTTTTCATTTAGAGGGTGGTATTATTAACTATGCACAACAATCAAAAGAAAAAAACATTCCATCAAAATTTATAGGTAAGAATTTTGTTTTTGATAATCGTTTGGGAGAAAGAATTACAGAAGATGTTATTGCTAAATGTCATCAATGTGGCAAACCTGCTGACACGCATACCAACTGTGTAAACAGCGGTTGTCATTTGCTTTTTATTCAATGCGAAGAATGTGCTAAAGAATATAATGGCACTTGCAGTGCAGAATGTAAAGACATTATTGCTTTACCAGAAGAAGAACAAAAAGAAATGAGAAAAGGAATTGATAAAGGACAAAATATTTTCAACAAAGCAAGGGTGAGAAAGCCTTTGCCACGAATGCACAAATAATTTGAATAGTTTTATTTATGAAAATTTTGCACTGGATAATATCTGTGAGCATTATTTTATTCAATGCGTTTCATTTTTTAGATATTACTTTTAACATATTAAAAACTTGTGGTGGTGGAATGGGTTTTGGATATTTACTATTGCCATTTATATTACCAATTAATTTTTTACTTATTACGGCTTTTATGTCTTTTAATGAAAAGTTTGCAGACCATAACTTCATATTTTTAATTAACTTGTTTGGTTTATTGTGGACAATCTTTTGCTTTTTATTTTAAAGAAAATATAGCTTTAAAATCGTAAATCTAAAATCGTACATTATACACGCTAATGACTTTAAACATTATCATATTTCTATCATTTATTGTTGTTCTTTTTTTAATGAGTTATAGAAAGCCTAGCAAAAAAACTATTATTTTTTTTGGAGATTCTATTACGGAGCAAGCCAGAAATTTGAATGGTTTTATCAGCTTAATTAATAGAAAAGTTGAAGAATATAATTTAGTGAGCAAATTCCAAACTATTGGTGCAGGTATTGGCGGCAACAGAGTTTATGATTTACTATTTAGATTACAAAAAGATGTACTTTCCAAATCACCACATTTAACCATTATACTAATTGGCATTAATGATATTTGGTGCAAAGAAGAAAATGGAACTGGTTTGGATATCGAGCGTTACGAAAAATTTTACAGAGAAATTATTATTCAATTACTTGCTTCAAATAGCAAAATTATTCTTTGTACATTGCCTGTTATTGGAGAAAAATATGATGGCCAAAACTCACAAGATGAAGATCTTAATTTATATAGCAATGTAATAAAAAAATTGACACAAGAATATCACCTAAATCTTTGTGATTTACGATTTGCATTCGCAAATCATTTAAAACAATTTAACTACGAAAATATAAGTGAAGGTTTACTTACAACAGACGGTGTACACCTTAATGATGAAGGCAATAAATTGGTAGCAACATACTTATGGGAAACCATTAAAACTGATTTAAAAATATCGGCTTAGTCTAATCTTTTGTTAATCAGTTCATCAATTTTTTTATACAAGTGATAGGGTTTAAAACTACGCCAATCAATAATTTCCATTAATTCAACTATTTGATGCAATTTGCGTTTTTTAAAATCATATTGCGTGGCTTCTGGCATATTCAAAGCTACAATCCACCCATTTTCATCACTTGTGTTTTCATACCACTCTTCGTAATAATCTTTATCTCCACTATGAAAGTTTAATACATTTTCCGCAATCAAAATAAACTTAGAAATGTTATGATGCATTAATTTATCAATCACTTCTCTTTTCAAAGTCATAATATCATTTTCAATAGCGTCATTCCACTCTCCTATTAATTCTATCACACAAAAATTTAATTCATAATCTACATAAATTAGTTTTAAGTAAAGTGTACTACTTCCAAACTCGTCCCATTGTGGGTGTATATAATAATTATAGACTGTTTGTGTAAATTGAAATTCACTGTGTTGTATACCATAAAAAGGAGATAATTTATCTTCTTCGGTTATGTAGATATGTCTCCAGTTATAAAATGGCTCAAGTGTGTGCATACTGCAAAAATGCAAGTAATGTTATAATAAAAAAATCTCTTGCTAAAAAGCAAGAGATTTTCATTTTAAACCTTAAAAACAATGTTACGACAACACAAATTTATTGTATAACAATTCTGTTTGTACTAACAGTTTTGCCATTATTATCAACAACTCTTAACATATAAATACCAGCAGTTGCAGCTTTTGGCAGTACAACATTTTCCATAGACAAACCATTGATATTAATTTGTTTTGTTAAAACACTTTTTCCATTAACATCAGTTAAAATCATATTGTAATTTCCTGCATCTAACTTATTTAAACTTACATTAAATGTTTTACCAACTGCAGGATTTGGATATATACTCACTTCTGCTATAGCAGTTGTAATTGCTGCATTTGATGCAATTGGTTTGCGTTGATAAACTAAGTTACTGTTAGCTAAATCAGATACATTGTACATATCTTTTCCTCCTTTGATAGCTACAGCTTCAAGTGTACTTGCATTTACTTTAAAATAACTATCAGCATTACTTGCACTGCTTAATAAAATATTTCCATCGTCATCAGCAGCAGCACCATTAGTTGTAAAAGTTGCTGGCAAATTTTTAATTGTGCCAACAAACTCTGCTTCCATTTTATTAATGTTAATTTTAAATACATTGTTACGCATTGTAACTAAATACAAATTACCATAAATGTCACCAATCATATCTCCACCCCAACTTGTACATTGTGTGTGTATGCTGATGTCTTTATTTTTTTTACTGTCATTAATAGCTCCTAAATTAGTTACAGTTGCGTTTGCACCAGTTGTAAATTTAATTAATGAACTTGCATCATTAGTTAATGCATAGCCAATACCTTCATTTGTAAAAGCCATACGTGTAATTACGTTGCTTTCATCCACTTTTTTTGTTCCTGTGCTAAAACGTGCATCATTGTTTTCGCCAACAGATAAACTTCCTGTAGTTGAGTTAGCAATATCAACAAATTTTAATGTATTACCATACATTTCACTAAAGTAAAGGCGATTGGTATTTTTATCAAATGCTGCAGCTGCAACACCTCGTCCATTAATAAAAGACTGATTATTTACTGCATTGCCATTTGTACCACGCATCATCAAATTTTGTTGAGCCGATTTTGTGAAAAGCGTTTTTGTATATTCTCCAGTAGAAAAATCAAGTTCACGAATGGCTGTCCAAGTAAACTCGCCTTTCTTTTCTGAAGTAATTGCAAAAGTTTTTGTTTGAGCAAATGTGCTTACGCCGCAAGCAATTGCCATCATTGGAAGTAACACTTTCTTCATAATGTAGAATTTTTAATAGTTATTAAATAATTTTAATTTGTGATGCTAAAATTAGGCATTAATAAATACCAACAAAAAAATAATTGTTAAAAAAAACTAAAAAATTTTAAATGGCAATTTTGAGAACTCTTAAATTAGTAGTGTTCCTAATAAAAGTCTTTGTATAATAGATACTTCTTTCTTATTTTTTTAAAAGCATTAAGTTTAGCTTGCCAAGATTTTCTTATTTCAATTTCACTTAAATTATTTTTTATTTGTTGCATTAAAGTATTATTACCTGCAAGTTTATTAAAGAAATAATCTGTTGGCAAATCAGTTTTAGGCTTAGTAAAAAAATCTTCCTTATTAACAAACATTTTATAAGCATTCATTAAGTATGATAATTGTAATTTATCGTTCACTTGAGCCAAGTAATGACATACATTCCAACCAAAACACTTTTGATTTTTATACTTAGGATCTTTAGCACCTATTTTACTAACTGGTGTAAAACTAAATAATGTATCAGTAAAACTTGGATGGCCAAAAATACAAAATGGGTTATCAGTACCACGGCCTTCGCTTATTTGGGTCCCTTCAAACAAAGCTATTGATGGATACCAATAAATACTTTGCATAGTTGGCAAATTTGGTGAGGGTTTTATGGGCAAAACATATTTGCTTTTGTGATTATAATTTTTACAAGGAATAACTACAAGTTTAAAATTCTTTCTTTTCTCTTCGAAGCCCAACATTTCTGCTAATGAAGTTTTATCATCAATTTTTCTGGTGTATTTCCAATCAAGCCACCTCTCTCCTATAAGCATTTGTGCATATTCTCCAATAGTCATTCCATATACTATAGGAACAGCTTGCATTCCAACAAAACTCTTGTAATTACTATCAAGCACTGGCCCATCAATATAAAATCCATTAGGGTTGGGTCTATCTAAAATAATTAATTGCTTATCATTTTCAATTGCAGCTTCAATAAAGTATTGTAAAGATGATATATAAGTATAAAACCTAACACCAACATCTTGTATATCAAACAACAAAACATCAACATCTAACAATTCGCTAGAACTTGGTTTAAGGTGTTTCCCATACAAGGATATTATAGGAATTTTTGTTAAAGAATCAATTGAATTAATCAACTTTTCTCCGGCATCTGCATTACCACGAAACCCATGCTCTGGTGCAAATATTTTAACTACATTAATATTGCTTTTTACTAATGTATCTATTAAATGTGTTGTATTAATTGTTGAAGTATGATTTGCAAAAACAGCAATTCTTTTATTACTTAATAAATTAAAATACTGCTGCGTTTGACATGCTCCTGGTTGAATAACTTGTGCATTTACTAGTAACTTAACAGATAAAAAAAGTATAAGAAATAAATACTTCAATTGATGCGAATTATTTTACAATATTATTAAAAAACAAAAAAGGTTGCA
>JAPLER010000005.1 GCA_026391115.1 Bacteroidota bacterium
GTGCAATTAACCTTGTTAAATCAATAGGAAAGCCATAAGTGTCAAATAATTCAAAGGCATCTTTACCTGCAATTGTTTTATTCTCAACTCTAGCGATAATATCGTCAATTCTTTTAAGCCCCTTATCTAATGTTCTTAAAAAAGCATCTTCCTCTTCTTTCACCACTTTACTTACAAAATCCAGTTGTGCTTTTAATTCAGGGAATACATTTTCAAATTTCTTAGCAAGCAATGGCAGCAACTGATGTAGTAATGGTTGCTTATAATCTAGATAAGAATAATAGTAACGAACAGCCCTACGTAAAATTCTTCTGATAACATAACCAGCACCTGTATTACTTGGTAATTGTCCATCAGCAATTGTAAATGCTATAGCACGAATATGGTCTGCTAAAACCCTGAAAGCAATGGCTTGTTTGCTATCGCTATAATCATATTTTTTATTAGTAATATTTTCAACAGCGGTTATTGTACCTGTAAAAACGTCTGTATCGTAGTTACTTGTTTTGCCTTGTATTACTCTTACCAATCTTTCAAAACCCATCCCTGTATCTACGTGTTGTGCAGGCAAAGGTTGTAGCGTTCCATCTTTTAAACGATTGAACTGCATAAACACGTTGTTCCATATTTCAATTACTTGTGGATGGTCTTTGTTCACTAAATCTATACCTGCAATCAATGCTTTTTCATTGTCAGGTCGCATATCCACGTGTATTTCAGTACAAGGGCCACAAGGTCCTGTATCTCCCATCTCCCAGAAATTATCTTTTTTGTTGCCAAAAACAATATGGTCTTCTGCAATAATTTTTTTCCATTCTGCTAATGCAATGGGTAAGCCTTCTCTTTCATCACCTTCAAAAACAGTTACATATAATCTGTCAACAGGTATTTTGTAAACTGAAGTTAATAATTCCCAACTCCAGGCAATCGCTTCTTTTTTAAAATAATCACCAAAACTCCAGTTTCCTAGCATTTCAAACATTGTGTGATGGTAAGTATCAACACCCACTTCTTCCAAATCATTGTGCTTACCACTTACACGTAAACATTTTTGCGTGTCTGCAATTCTTGGATTTGATGGCTTTCCATTCCCTAAAAAATAATCTTTAAACTGGTTCATACCAGCGTTTGTAAATAATAATGTTGGGTCATTTTTTACAACAATAGGAGCAGATGGAACAATTTGATGTCCTTTGCTTTTAAAAAAGTCCAAATATGCTTGTCTAATTTCGGCAGAAGTCATTATAAATGAATATGTTATGATTAAAAGCAATTGATTAAAACCTTTCCAATTGCTTAGTGTTTAGCGAATATATGTTTGATTTTTTCTTCGGTATAAGTAAGTTTATTCTCCAAAATACTCTACATAAATTTTAGAAGTTTCAACCAGTTTAATACAATGTAATTTGGCTGTATCTGGTAGTAGTGGATTTAAAATCTTCCAAATTGCAATAGCAACATTTTCTGTACTTGGAAATTGACCAGTTAAAAAAGGAACGTCAATATTTAAGTTTTTATGATCTAAATGATCTACCACATTTTCTCTAACTAGCAGTCCTAACTTTTTAACATCATATACAAAACCGGTATCAGGATTTGGCGAGCCTTTAATCGTTACATATAAATCGTAATTATGTCCATGCCAATTTTCGTTTGAACAAACACCAAACACCTCCTCATTTTTTTCTCTGCTCCACATTTCGTTGTATAACTTGTGTGCTGCATTAAAACTCTCTTTTCTTGTCAGATAAACCATTTCCAAATTTTTTGCAAAAGTACGCCTCTGTAAAATACCTATTTGTAATACTTGTTATTCATTAGCTCGTCATAAACTAAATCTGTAACAAGGTATTTAATACATAATCCCTGTTTAAGGTTGTTTCTAATTAGTGTAGAAGATATATCTAGTAAGGGAGCATTTAAAATATTACAGTTACTTATTGTGGTTTCCTCAATCTCAAAGCCTGGTCTATTATATATAAGTATGTTATAGTTCTTTTGAAGTAAATCACCATTCTTCCACTTGTTAATGTTCTGATAACTATCACTACCCATAATTACACTAAAGATATGTTCTGGATACTTTTCTTCTAGATGAATTAATGTATCGATAGTGTAGGACGGTTTGGGCAACTTGAACTCAATATCAACAGCCTTAAATCGTGTGTCATTTTCTATTGCCAACCTTACCATATGTAATCGCTGATACTGATTCAACAATGTATGGCTAGGCTTTAAAGGGTTTTGAGGACTTACCACAAACCATATTTTATCTAAGTCTGTGTTTTCTACAACATGACTAGCAATAATTAGGTGACCAATGTGAATGGGGTTGAAAGAGCCAAAATACAAACCTATTTTCATACTAAAATAATGAGTGCTAAATGATTAATTAGAAAGCTTTATTAATATGCTCTCTGCTTCGTCCAATCTTAAGCTTAAACTATAACCAGCCACTGAAATACAAATGGGGTCACCCAATGGGGCAATTTGCTCCACACAAATACGCTCTCCAGGCACACAGCCCATTTCCATTAGCTTAATTGAGATGTCATCTTTTATAAATGAATCTATTGTGCCACAATCCCCAACGTTTAATAGACTTAGTTTTTCCATTGATAATTTTTCTTTTGATACAACTCAATATTATTTCTATAATAAGAAATCTAGCAAATACCCTCCTCGTTTAACCTAGTCTGCAAATCTATTTGTTAAATCCAACGTTTAGTCGCGAATTTTGAATTATGAAAGTAAGATTCAACTACGCAGATCGAAAACTAAACTTTTCTCCAAAATCAATTCTGAAAGAACTTATTCGAAACATCTTTACTACAGAAAAGATTGAAGCAGATATCATTGATTATGTTTTTTGCTCGGATGAATACTTGCTTGGAATTAATCGTACTGCTTTGAACCATGATTACTACACCGATATTATTACTTTCCCATTACACGAAAAAGGACAACCAGTTCTAGCAGAGATATATATCAGCCTCGATAGAGTTAAGGACAATGCGATGACTCATAATAACACATATAACGAAGAGTTGTCGAGGGTAATTGCACACGGTGCTTTGCATTTGTGTGGGTATAAAGACAAAACAAAGAACGACATTTACTTAATGAGAGAAAAAGAAGTCTTTTATATACGGGGTATCTAGGCGGTTTGTTTGCGTGACTCGTGGAACATCTATATCATTCTTTCCCCGCGAAACATATTTATGTTCCACGAATCACTCTGTTTATGCCCCTCCTCTTTTCTGCCAACCTTTATCTTTGCCTGATGTTTCCAAATTACGATGTTATTGTTGTGGGTGCGGGTCATGCGGGTTGTGAGGCCGCTGCAGCTGCTGCCAATATGGGCAGTAAGGTTTTGTTGATTACTATGAACATGCAAACCATTGCCCAAATGAGTTGTAACCCAGCTATGGGTGGCATAGCCAAGGGTCAAATCGTTAGAGAAATAGATGCCCTTGGTGGATATTCTGGCATTGTTAGTGATGCTAGTACCATACAGTTTAGAATGTTGAACAGAAGTAAAGGCCCTGCTATGTGGAGTCCAAGAACCCAGAATGATAGAATGGTATTTGCTACCAAGTGGAGAGAGATGCTGGAAGAAACTCCTAATGTTGACTTCTATCAGGATATGGTGAGAAATATTATCATTAAAAACGGAGTTGCTTGTGGCGTGGTTACTGGATTAGGTCACGAAATACACAGTAAAGCAGTTGTTGTAACTAGTGGTACTTTTCTTAATGGGATTATTCATATTGGAGAGAAACAAATAGGAGGCGGAAGGATTTCTGAGAAAGCAGCAACAGGAATTACAGAACAACTAGTCGCTTTTGGTATGGAAAGCGACAGGCTAAAAACAGGAACACCACCACGCGTAGATGGAAGAAGTCTTGATTATAGTAAAATGGAGGAACAGGCGGGCGATGATGAAATTGTTGGATTCTCTTATTTAGATACTCCAAAAATTAAGCCCGAGCAACAACGTAGCTGCCATATTACATACACCAGCCCAGAAGTTCACGACATATTAAAAACAGGATTTGACAGAAGTCCAATGTTTCAGGGTAGGATTGAAGGCAGAGGACCAAGATATTGTCCAAGTATTGAAGACAAGATTAACCGCTTTGCAGATAGAGATCGTCATCAGTTATTTGTGGAGCCAGAAGGATGGAATACCTGCGAGATATATGTAAATGGATTTTCTACTTCATTACCCGAAGATGTGCAAGTTAAAGCATTGAAGAGTGTGCCGGGTTTTGAAAATTGTAGAATCTTCAGACCAGGATATGCTATTGAGTATGATTATTTTCCACCAACACAGTTGACTTATACATTGGAGACTAAGATGATTCAGAACCTGTTCTTTGCAGGACAGATTAATGGAACAACTGGATATGAGGAAGCTGCTTGCCAAGGATTAATGGCAGGAATGAATGCACACCTCAAAGTACACCAACAAGAACCTTTTATACTGAAAAGAAACGAAGCTTATATAGGTGTATTGGTAGATGACTTGATTAGTAAGGGAACAGATGAGCCGTATAGAATGTTTACCAGCCGTGCAGAATACAGAACCTTGCTGCGACAAGACAATGCTGACTTGAGACTTACAGAAATGAGTAATAAGGTGGGATTGACAAGCGATGAAAGAATGGATAAGGTAAATGCCAAAAAACAAGGCGTTAATGATATAAAATTGATTATCAATGAATTATGGTTAGAACCCGAAGATATTAACCCTTATTTTGAAACTATTAACTCTTCTGCACTAATAGAAAAGCAAAAACTAAGCAAAATTGTTTTAAGACCTAATGCTTCTTTACTTGATATGATGAAGATGGTTGATAAAATACAAAATGCTTTAACTGGCTTTACAACTGATACTATTGAACAAACCGAAATACAAGTAAAATACGAACGCTACATAGAGAAAGAACAAGAACTTGTTGATAAAATGAGCTTGCTTGAAAATATGATGATACCTGATGTTTTTGATTATGATAAAGTACAGGCTATTTCTAGCGAAGCGTTACAGAAGTTTAAAAAAATAAGACCAAGAACATTGGGGCAGGCATCACGAATTAGTGGTGTAAACCCAAGTGATGTACAGATATTGATGGTATATATGGGTAGATAGAAATATTGCAGCATAGATAGTTATACTAATTATTTCATTAAATAAAGTTTTGGCTTTAAAATTAGCTATCTAAAATGATCCATTATGGTGTAACAAACTCTATCATTAATTCGCCAAAAAATCTCGTTACCTACTTTTCTTAAACGTTTTAAGTTACGTTTATCCAAAAGTCTTCCTTGCTCATCATAATATTGTGGTTGTTTGTAAAAAGTAAGCACGTAGTATTTTTTATTAGAGAATATTGCATTAAAAGCTTTGGGACGTATTGAAATAAAAACTAAGTTTTGTTTTTTATCATCAACATAGTAATCAAGATTATTAATCCAAGTGCATTTTATAGATTGCATCGCTCTTAGTAAAGCCATTACACCACTGGTATCATATTTAAATTTATGAAGAGTGTCTTTAAGTTTCTGATCATTTAAGTCAAATTCATAAATGTAATTTAAGCTATCAGTTTTCATTTCAATACTAATGCGTTTAAATGCATTGTCAGTAAACTCTACAGCAATTGGTTTTGTCTTATATAATTTATTGTACAATACTTCCATTCGTACAATTGTTCTTTCATTTTGTGTATAGTATTTTTTTGCAAAATTTTTAGGAAGAGATGATGCACAAGATGTTGTTAATAACATCATAATTAATAAGTATGATATATATTTTAATAAAGTCATTTCTCTGTTTGTTTTTTGCACCATATTACACCAAATACAATATCTTTAAACTCGCTTACCCGCATTTCTTTTTGAGTTGTAAAACCATAATCCCAGTAACGCAATGTCACTAGTCCATCTTTTTCAACAATACCAAGTAACACTATGTAATGTGTTGGAATTCTATAAAAAATTCTATTGTGTTTTCGTTTGTGTAAAATAATATTATTGACATAAAGAAACACCTGATGATTGTTGACTAATTTGCCGTTAAGATAATCTACAATGTTTTTAAAAGAAGGTCTTATTAAATCAGAGCCTGTAGAGTGTGTTTCGTAATTGCATATTTTTCTCAACATTCTGTTGAATTTCTTAAGATTGGTTGATGGCCAAAACTTGTCTTCTGCACCAGGTTTATAGTGCCAGCTAAACCAGTTTACATATCCTTTAAAATGGTCGGCAAGTGACATATACCACATTTGATCTGCGTGATTAATATCCAACTCGCCTTTAAACTTTAACAATCCTACTGCTTTTTGTACTGCATCTGATGGTTTAAAGCTTATTTTTCTGAAAGCAGCGTCACCATTCATGTATAACTCTATCATAAAATGCACATACCTTAAAGGAAAGGTGCTAACACAAGAATAACTTAACGCAGCATAGCTGCAAAAGTTAGTATTGCTGCCAGGGTAAATATGTACTGGTTCTTTAATATTCTTTCTGAGGTTTTCAATAAATAATTTTGGCTTAATATTTATCCAATAAGCACTTTGTTGAATATTGATGAAGCTATCTAAATAATTTAATGCATCTGTTTGTTCTTGACTTAAAGGTGTGTGCTGTGGCTTAACAACTAAGAAAGCAAAGAAGAAAAGCAAAAAAATAAAGCAATGTTTCAATAATTTATTTTGCACAATATACACATTATACTGATTGGGTGTAGTGCTTGATTTTTTTATAACAACAACGCTAGAACATTTCTTTCTCAAAACTAAACGTTTACTTTATCAGTAAAATAAAATTCTTGTTAGTAATCAATTTTTTATTTTGTTTTTACAACTGTAGCTTTGACAACTGAAAAATAAATTTATTTATATGGATAACAATGGAGATATCAGCAAATGCCCTTTTCATAATGGCAGCTTAAAACAAAGTGCAGGCAATGGCACAGAAAATAAAGAATGGTGGCCTAATCAACTAAAATTAAATATCCTTCGTCAACACTCAACGTTGACGAATCCAATGGACACTGATTTTAATTATGCTGAGACATTTAAGAAATTAGATTTAGCAGCAGTTAAAAAAGATATTGTTGCATTGATGACCAACTCGCAAGATTGGTGGCCTGCCGATTATGGACATTATGGTCCATTTTTTATTAGAATGGCTTGGCATAGTGCAGGTACATATCGTATTCAAGATGGTAGAGGTGGTGCTGGCAGAGGAATGCAACGTTTTGCACCATTAAATAGCTGGCCAGATAATACTAATTTAGATAAAGCTCGGTTGCTTTTATGGCCTATTAAAAAACAATATGGCAAACAAATTTCTTGGGCAGATTTAATGATTCTTGCAGGCAACTGTGCATTGGAATCTATGGGTTTTAAAACCTTTGGTTTTGCTGGTGGACGTGAAGATGTTTGGGAGCCAGACCAAGATATTTATTGGGGTAGTGAAAAAGAATGGTTGGGTGATAAAAGATATAGTGGCGATAGAGATTTAGAAAATCCTTTAGCTGCTGTGCAAATGGGTTTAATATATGTAAATCCAGAAGGGCCAAATGGCAATCCTGATCCACTAGCTTCAGCAAGAGACATACGAGAAACGTTTAAACGTATGGCTATGAATGATGAAGAAACTGTTGCTTTAATTGCAGGTGGACACACATTTGGTAAAACACACGGAGCTGCCGATCCAAGCAAATATGTAGGTAAAGAACCTGCTGCTGCATCTATTGAAGAGCAAGGTTTTGGCTGGAAAAATACTTTTGGTAAAGGCAATGCTGATGATACCATTACCAGTGGTTTAGAAGGTGCTTGGACAACCACGCCAACCCAATGGAGCAATAACTATTTTGAAAACTTATTTGGATATGAATGGGAGTTAACTAAAAGTCCTGCTGGTGCACACCAATGGAAACCTAAAAACAATGCAGGAGAAGGTTTAGTGCCAGATGCACACGATGCAAGTAAGCGTCACGCTCCGTTTATGCTTACCACAGATTTGGCTTTACGCATAGATCCTGCTTATGAAAA
>JAPLER010000018.1 GCA_026391115.1 Bacteroidota bacterium
AAATTAGATGCAGCTATAACCACACATTCTTTAACAGGTAAATACACTGGCATTTTAAACTACGACAAAAGCTTGTTTACTGCATTAATAACCAATGCTGAACTTGACTTAATTACACCAAAACATTTACAACTACACGAAACATTATTAAGCAGTGCCGCAGTTATTGTAGTAGATGCTAATATTAGTGTCGCATCTGTAGAGTGGTTGGCAGTATTTTGTGACACCAATAAAATTCCTCTTGTAATTGAGCCAGTTAGTGTGCCACCTGCTGCTAAGTTTTGCAATCTGGATTTGAAAGGTGTGTATATGCTTACGCCAAATGAGGATGAATTGCCTGCACTTTGTACTAATAAAAACTATACAACCATACAACAACAAGCAGAGGAATTATTGAACAGGGGCGTTGAAAAAGTGTGGTTGCATAGTGGTGCTGCTGGTAGTACATTGTTTACCAAAGAAAAATCAATACACCTACCTGCACCCAATGTAAGCAATATTAAAGATGTTACAGGTGCTGGAGATGGTAGTTTAAGCGGATTTATACTAGCCCAATACCTAGGCAAAACAGATGAAGAAAGTTTGAAAATTGCACACACCTTAAGTGCCGAAATATTGCAGGTAAATGGTGCTATTGCTACACATATTAAGCAAGATGAGTTGCTAGCTTTGGTTAGTAAATATTATTAGTATTATATTAAGTTTTTTGTTGCACTTTGGTTGGGGCAAATCAAATAAGTTTGCAGTAATAATGAATTGCAAATTTTCTACTATTCGTCAGCTTATTGGTTTATTTACAACAGCAATATTGTTTTGTAGTTGTGCCAATATGATACCCCCTAGTGGTGGTGATAAAGATACACTTGCACCTGTGTTAATAAGTGCTTTTCCCAAGGATTCTTGTTTAAATTTTACTGGCAAAAAAATAACCCTAACATTTGATGAATATGTTGAAGCTAAAGATATACAACAAAACCTTGTTGTAAACCCATTGCCTAAAAATCAACCCGTTGTTGATTATAAGCTACAACAAGTGTTTGTAACATTAAAAGATACGCTGGAACCCAACACTACCTACACTATTAATTTTGGTAATGCCATAAAAGATGTAAATGAGGGCAACCCTGCAAAAAATAAAACCTACACATTTAGCACAGGAAAATATATTGATAGTAATACCATAAGTGGTAAGGTTATTATGGCAAATACAGGTAAGGTGGATAGTACTTTAATTGCAGTATTATATACTAACCTTAACGATAGTGCTGTTTTGAAATTAAAACCAAGATACCTTGAAAAGCTTGATGGTAAAGGGTTTTTTAAATTTACTAATTTACCTACAGCCAAATTTAATTTATATATTTTGCCCAATGAGTATAGTAAAAAGTATGACGATAGCTCTAAACCATTTGCTTTTTTAAATAATGCTATTTATACAAAAGACAGTGTAAGTAATTATACATTATTTGCTTATAAAGAAGTAGAGGTTGAAGAAAAAAAGCCAGCAACTAAGCAAGATGATGATAAGAATAAAACACCAGAAAAGCTGAAGTTTACAACTAGTTTAGTAAATAACAGGTTTGATGTTTTAGACACCGCTTTGCTTTTATATTTCAATAAAAAAATTAAGCTAAACAACATCAGTAATATTCAACTTACCGATACAAATTATGCTGCTGTTAAAGACTATAACATTGCTATTGATACCAATAAAACCAGCATTATTATAAAAAATAATTTTGTATTAGGTAGCAGATATTGTTTAGTAATAAATAAAGATGCGGTAATAGATACCTTCAATAACCCACTTTCTAAAACAGACACTATAAAATTTGCCACACTAGAAGAGAAAGATTA
>JAPLER010000313.1:0-5451 GCA_026391115.1 Bacteroidota bacterium
AAAAATAGTTGAAATGGATAATGCAGACTATAATTTATTAACGTTGCAATATGCCAAAAAAGCTAGTGAAATTTTTAGCATTAAAAGAGAAATGAATGAATATGAAAATTTATTTATTGACTTAAAAACAAGCCATAACTAATGTTTGATAAAGAAAAATTTAAGCAAGATATTGAAACCCAAGGCTATGCCATTATAGAAAATGTGCTATCGCCAAACTTTATTGCTCAAGCAAAAATTGAATTAGAATTGGCTATTGAGAAAGAAGTAGCCTATCATAAAACTAATCAATTTTCAGATTATGGTATGGTGCTACTTTGTAGCTTATATGGAGGAAAGTTTATTGAGCTATTTGATAATGAAATATTAACCAGTGCATTTAATAGCATTTTAGGAGATGGAAGTATTGTATATGCTTACACATCATCTTCAATGCCACCCAATAAATCAAATTATTCTAATAGAATACACGTTGATTCGCCTAGATTAATTCCCAATTATATTACCAATATGGGAGCAACCATTTTATTGGACGATTTTACAGAAGACAATGGAGCTACTTGGTTTCTACCATTTTCTCAAACACAAATTGAAAAACCCACAGAAGATTTTTTTTATAAAAATGGAAAAAGATTAATTGCAAAAGCAGGTAGTGTGTGGTTTTTTAATGCTCGTTTATGGCATGCAGGTGGCAATAATATTACCCAAAATTGGAGACACGCACTTACTATAAATGTGTGCAGATCGTATATGAAACAACGTATTGATATACCAAGAGCTATGGAGAATATAGATATAGCCGCTATATCTCAACAGGCACAACAAAAATTAGGTTTTTTGGCACAAGTGCCCGCCAACTACGATGAATATTATGTAGCCCCAGAAAAAAGAAAATTTAAACAACCTACTGAATAAAAAAATAATATGAACACAGACTACCAAAAAGTAATTGAAGCAAACATTGCATTGCACTCTAAAATGAGTGATGATTACAGCACTTGCGAACCACATTTTAGACCAGAAAATGTTAACAATGTAGAACAAAAATTAAAGCCACTGTTTGAACAAACTCAAGCTAAAAAATTGTTAGATTTAGGTTGTGGAACTGGCTTTGTAATTAACATAGCAAAAAAATATGTATCTACAATTCATGGAGTAGATGTAACCCAAGCTATGATGGATAAAGTTGATAAATCGGGCAATGCAACTATTGAATTATTTAATCACGATACTGGTTCTTTTCCTGTTCAAAGTGGTGCTTATGATATGGTTACTGCCTATTCATTTTTGCATCATTTATACGATATAACTCCTACTTTAAACACAGCATTTAATGCCTTAAAAGAAGGTGGTATTTTTTATGCAGACCTAGACCCTAATTATTATTTTTGGGAAGGTGTAAATAAATTAGATAGAGAAGGTAGCTATGACGAAATTGTAAAACGTGAAATTGAAATGGTTACTTATAAAGATGAAGACATTGAGAAAAATTTTGGTGTAGATAAAGACATTTTTAATAGTGCTGAGTATGGCAAAAATATTAAAGGTGGATTTAGAGCCGAAGATTTAGAAGCCAATTTAAAAGCCATTGGATTTAAAAAAGTAACCTTTTTTTATCACTGGTTTATTGGGCAGGGCAAATTAATAAATGATGAAACATTTACTAAGGAAGAACGATTTAAATATGCCGATGTAACCAATGTTTATTTACAAAAAGCATTGCCTTTATCTAAAAATTTATTTAAGTATATAGGCTTCATTGCTCAAAAATAAATAAATGAAAATAGCTTTTATTGGGTATGGAGAATTAGGTGTTCAAATAAATAGTTTTATTACACAAACCTTTCAAAATATAGAACCTATTTATTTTGACGATAATTTATTTGAAAAAAAAGTACCAAATTCTAAACCTTTTAAAGAATATAACAACAAGGAATTTAAAAATTTTCATTTTGCTATTTGCCTAGGCTATAAGCATAGTGCTACTAAGCAAGAAGTTTTAAACAATTTGTTACAACTAAATAGAACGATTTTTTCTTACATTCATCCAACAAGCTTTGTAAATAACTCAGCCACAATTGGCAAAAATTCTTTTATCTATCCAATGTGCAATATAGATAAAGATGTTGTTGTGGGCAATGGCGTTTTGCTAAACAATAGTGTGGTAATATCGCATAATTCAACAATTGGAAATGGTTGTTATTTATCGCCAGGGGTTATTATTTCTGGCAATGTAAATATTGGTAGCAATAGTTTTTTAGGTACTGGAACTTTAGTTACAAATGGAGTAACCATTGGTAAAAATGTAGTGGTTGGTATTGGCACAGTTGTAACAAAAAATATTGCTGATAATATGATTGTTATTGGTAATCCAATGAAAATTGTAAGCAAATTAAATATTATTTAAAAAATGAAGGCTGCTATACTACAATCCAACTATATACCTTGGAAAGGTTATTTTGATTTAATGAATAGTGCTGATGTTTTCATTATTTACGACGAAGTACAATACACCAAAAACGATTGGAGAAATAGAAACAAAATTAAAACTTCTAATGGATTAATTTGGCTTACCATTCCTGTAAAACAAGCACAATTATCGCAACGAATAATAGATACCGAAGTTGTGAATAATGAATGGAGAAGAAAACACTGGAATGCTATTAACTTAGCCTATTCTAAAACCCCCTTTTTTAAATCATATCATTCAATTTTTGAAGCACTTTATTTAGGTTCTATAGAAACTAATTTAAGCAAAATAAATTATAGTTTTTTAACAGCTATTAACGAAATATTAAACATTAAAACCAAAATATTATGGAGCCAAGATTTGGTTTTAATTGAAGGCAAAACAGAACGACTAGTTGATTTATGCAAAAAAGTAGCAGCAACAGAATATATAAGTGGTCCATCGGCAAAAGATTATATTAATCAAAATTTGTTTAAGGAAGAACAAATGAAAATTACTTGGATGGATTATAGCAACTACCCTGAATACACACAATTATATCCTCCTTATGAAAATGCCATAAGCATTTTAGACCTCATTTTTAATGAAGGCAATAATGCACCACAATTTATGAAATCGTTTAATAAATAAAGCAATGATACCATTTAATAAACCCTATTTATCTGGCAACGAAACTGAATATATAAAGCAAGCCACTTTATCTGGCAAAATTTCGGGCGATGGAATATTTACAAAAAAATGTCATCAATTTTTTGAAGAAAAATATGGTTTTAAAAAAGTATTGCTTACCACCTCTTGCTCAGATGCTTTAGAAATGGCTGCCATTTTATTAAACATAAAAGAAGGGGATGAAGTAATAATGCCCTCTTTTACGTTTGTATCTACTGCCAATGCTTTTGTGTTAAGGGGTGCAACTATTGTGTTTGCAGATAGTGAAAAAGAAACGCCTAATATTGATGTTACTAAAATAGAAGCTTTAATAACTCTAAAAACCAAAGCCATTGTGCCTGTGCATTATGCAGGCATTGCTTGTAATATGGACGAAATAATGCGTATTGCCAACAAGTACAATTTATTTGTAGTAGAAGATGCTGCACAAGCCATTGATAGCTTTTATAAGGGAAAACCACTTGGTACAATAGGGCATTTGGCAGTATTTTCATTTCACGAAACAAAGAATATTATTTCTGGCGAAGGTGGATTATTCGCCGTAAATGATGATCAATTTTTACAAAGAGCTGAAATAATTAGAGAAAAAGGCACTAATAGATCACAATTTTTTAGAGGCGAAGTAGATAAATATGGTTGGGTAGATATTGGCTCATCTTTTTTGCCATCAGACATTATTGCAGCTTTTTTATATGCTCAATTAGAAAATCTTGATAGCATTCAAAAACAAAGAAAAATAATTTGGAATAAATATTTTGAAGGGTTAAAAGAAGTAGCACAACTATTTGAAATTAAATTGCCTTTCATTAATAGCTATGCAACCAATAATGCACATATGTTTTATTTATGTTGCAAAAACATAGAACAAAGAACTGCTTTAATTACACACCTAAAAGCCAATGAAATAGGTGCTGTTTTTCATTATTTATCTTTACACAAAAGCCCTTTTTATAACAACAAATACAAGGGAAATGAATTAGTATATTCTGATTATTACACAGATTGTTTGTTAAGGTTGCCTTTTTATTTTGAATTAACTAACCAAGAACAAACAAAAATAATTAACACTATTGTTGACTTTTTTAAATAATAAGCTACATATTTTCCAATTTTAATTTTGCTTTAATGCTATATAAAAAATTACCAATAGGCGATTGTAATAGATAGTGTAAAAATTTGAGTCTTATTTGCCAAAATTGCAACCAAATGCTTTTGCCAAAATGTTTTTCATAAATTCTTTTAGCATCTTGTAACGATTGCAAATATTGAGTTCCACTAATACCATTAGGTGCAAACTGAACTAAGGTTTCTTCAATAAAAACATAAGGTTCATTATATATTCTACACACAAAATCATAATCCATTCCAATTTTTTCTTGTGCATTGTACAAGCCATATTTATGGTGTAGTTCTTTTTTTATAAACATAGTTTGGTGGCACAGGCTTCTCATACCTCTGTACAATTTTTTGGCTTCAAATGGCTTGCCAATTTCTACCCATTTATTGCCTCTAAATAATTTGTATTTGCTATGTATCCAAGAAATATTTTTATTATTGTCAAATGTTTTTAGTACAATATTTAAAATATTTTTATTGCAAAATTCATCGCCCGAATTTAGCATTACTAAAATGGTAGCAGTAGCATTTTTAATGCCTTTATTAAAGGCATCTCCAATGCCATTATCTTGCTCACAAATCCATTTTCTATACACTGGTTGTGGTGTAGATTGCAAATAATTTTTTATTTCTCGGTTTAAAGAACCATCAATAATAATGTGTTCAAATGGTTTAGTATTTAAGTTATCTACAGATTTAATCGTATGTAATAATTCTGGTAAATTATTATAACAAATAGTAATAATGGAGATAGTATTATTTTGAATCAACATAAATGAAAGTTATATTGTTAGCAATAATAAAGAATATCAAATCTTTTTTAGACATTCTCTTGTGATTTATACCTAGCTACTAAAAAATCCACAAGTTAAAATAATTTGTAAATTTTTATACCAAACAATAAAAATAACTTCTTTTGAAAAAAGTAATTTATACTCTATTCATTTGCTTTAGTCTAATAACTTTTCAGTCTAAAGCCCAACTTAGCTTAGATTCTGGTTTAGTTGTTTACTATCCGTTTAATGGTAATGATTCTGATGTCTCAATCTCAGGCAATCATCCTTCAATAAATACTGCAATACTCACTAGCGATAGATTTGGCAATGCTAATAGTGCTTATAAATTCAGTGGAAATGGAAGTTATATGCTTGTACCTAACAATCCTTCAATCAACTTGAATAATAAGATGAGCTTGT
>JAPLER010000313.1:5551-7434 GCA_026391115.1 Bacteroidota bacterium
TACAGATAATTCTTGGGGCGATCAAGGCAATTACAGTATACGTTTTGCCGATTATGTAAATGGTTGTAATTCATTAAGAGATTCGACAAAAGAATATTTATATGGACCTGATGGTGGTGTTTGTTTAAAACAAAATATACAAACCAATCGCTGGTATTTTGTAGTTTTTACAACAGATGGAACTACTTGTAGAACCTATATTAATAATAAGCTAAGTCATATTGGAGCTCATCCTCAAGGATTAACTTTTACTAATCAACACGATTTAAGATTTGGAATGTTTGGAGACTCTATTTCTTATCCATACTATTTTAAAGGTATAATGGATGATATTAGAATTTATAATAGAAGTTTGGATGCAGATGAAGTAGGACTTTTATATAATGATTCTCCTTTTCCAAGTATTAATGGCAATGTTTATGTAGATGTAAACAATAATGGAATAATGGATAGCACTGATTATTATAAACCTAATGTTAAAATTATAGGTAGTAATGGAACATTTGCTATTACTAATCTTCAAGGAAATTATGATATTGTTGCAGATAGCCTAGGAAACTTTAGTGATAGTATTGTTATACCAAATTTATTTGCAGCAAATACAGTATCTCATAGTTATAATTTTAATACCTACGATACAACTGTTGAGGAAAATTATATTTTACAAAATACAACACAGCTATTTGATAGTTTAAGTATACGAATAATACCATTGTTTAATGCAGCTCGTCCAGGATTTGATTATCCAGTTGGTGTTACTTATGCAAATGAAGGAAATACATTTTTAAACAACTTAGTTCTAACCATTCCTTACGACAGTTCAAAATTGTTATATGTTAGTAGCACCAACAATTCTTTGGTAGATAATGGAACTAGTTTAAGTATTCCAGCAAGTAATTTGGCTTCTGGACAACATACTTCATTTATGATTAGCTTTAAAGTAAAAAACTATGCTTCTCTTGGCGATACACTAAAACTTATTGCAACAGTTGCTACAAATACCATAGCATCAATAGACAGTTCTACTATGATTATTAGTGGCAGTTACGACCCAAATGACAAAGATGCTACACCACAATTAACCACAGCAGATGTTGCTCAAGGTAAATATATAGATTATATCATTAGGTTTGAAAACACAGGAACAGATACTGCGTTTAAGGTTATTGTTACAGATGAGTTGAGCAATTTTTTGGATTATAATACTTTGCAATTAACAAGCTTGTCGCATCCTTGCAATATTCAAGTAAAAGATAATAAAGTTTCCTTTGTATTTAATGATATTAAATTGCCTCACAATGCTATAGACAAAATTGCTTGCTATGGCTATATTTCTTTTAGAGTAAAACCCAATTTAATAGCAGTTAATGGAACCAATATTTTAAATACTGCGTCTATTTATTTTGACTACAATCTGCCAATTGTAACCAATACAGCTGTTACAAAAATAAAAGACCCTGTTGTAACACCATTGAAGTTTATTAGTTATGATTTGAAAATAGCCAATAACAGTGCTGAAAATAAAATAGCTGTTGCCAATTTTTGGAAAACAAGTAACGAATTAAATGTGCATCATTTTAATGTGCAAAGAAGTTTTAATGGAAGAGATTTTACAAGTATAGGCGAGGTTGTAGCACTCAATAAAATTAATAATGATTATAGTTTTATAGATTTAGTTGCAAATAGTAATACAACACCTGCGATAATCTATTACAGAATAGAGGCTATTGATAAAGATGGTAGCAAAACAAATAGCAATACAAGAACAATAAACACTAAGCAGCAAACTGTAAATATTCAAGTCTATCCAAATCCTGCAACTAATCAAATAATAGTACAACGTAAAACCGATAAAACGGAAACAGTATCTGTTGTTGATATAG
>JAPLER010000245.1 GCA_026391115.1 Bacteroidota bacterium
CTATTTAAGAAGCTATGGCAAAAAAATGGGTTTACAGTTCAACTTATCGTTTCACTTGTCAAGGCACACATTCGCAACCAACGCTTTAAATAATGGAATGAGAATAGAACACGTTAGCAAATTACTTGACCACACAGATATTAGCACCACTCAAATTTATGCAAAAATTATCAGTGAAGAATTAGACAAAGCTGTAGAGGCTTTTGTAAATTAAAATCAGTTTTAAAGCACTCAAAAGGGTGCTTTTTTTATTGTGGAAAAGTCATAAATTGCTTTGCTGGCTTATGTTTCACCAAATTTTAGTAAAATATTTAGTTTTTTGGCTCATTTTTTAAATTGTTTACTTTTATTTTAGCACTTGACTAATATGTATCACTTTAGAAAACAACATTGAATTTTAAAAGATTGGTAAATGAACTCAAAACCTACCAAAACAAAATAATGCAACACACAAGTTCAATAATGTTTAATGTAATGAAAACGAACAACATTTTTAATGTCGTTAAAATATCAAATAAAGGAAACAGCCCCATTCGTGGAGTTCACAGCTTTGTCTATTGACAATGCTGGAGGTAATCCTTTTGATATAATCATCACATCAGAAATCAATCTACACACCTATTGCCAAGCCATTATTGATAAGGTTTTCGAGTTAAAACATTCAAACCTCGAAGCATTTATCACTTATCAAATTTCATTGGCAAAACAACCAGAAAAATGGCTCAATAAGTTTGAAAAATTAGTTACACTCAATGAGCATTTGTTTGATAATACCAGGAACAAAACTAAGCTGATGAAGTTGTTTGCAATTTTAGAATTGCAAAGAAAATATTTGCAATCTTCGAGCATAAAAGAAGTAAAGCCCAAAACACCGCCAAGGCTTATCAATGCTACATCAGAGGAAAGACATTTTTCTTTTCACGAAGTAAAAAGTTATGTTGATACAACAGAAGATTACAATACCAAAGTCTTGTATCTGAACGAAGAAATATTTGAATACCAGCAAGCCGATATTATTTCAACCAATACCAAGCTACAGGCTTACGATGAGCAATGTAACAAGCTGCTCAACAAAATACAATCCATTCGCAAACTAAAAATGGAACTGGAGAAAGAGCAGAAAGAATTAGCACAACAAAGCAACCCATCGCTACAACCAAAAATCAAACTACGCATCAATGGTGCCACCAATATTTTAGTCAATGCTTTTAAACAAATGATGATGAAAAAAGGCAGTAATGGCAAACCTTATTTAGACTATAACATCAAAGAAATTGCAGAGTTAATTTGCGATAATTTTATTGATGAATTTAGTGAGCCACTTTCCAAAGCTACAGTGCAAACTTACCTATCCCCAAATCGTATTGACAAAGACCCCAACAATGATGATAAAATAAAGTTGTAGTCCGATTTTGTGTTTTTTGCTTTCAATTCAAACTCAATACCAGCAAGCCTTTCAAAACTATTTAGTCTTATCAGACCAAAAAAGACCTATCGGACTTTCCCACTTTTCTGTGTTTTGCTTCCGTAATCAAAAAATATATTTCAAATGGAAGCAGTAATCTTAACCAAAGACCAATACACAGATTTATTGGCAAAAATTGACAACATCAATGCACAGCTTAACAGCAAAGCAGATGCGAAGAAAGAAACTTTTTTAGACAACCAAGAGTTTCTACAATTAATGAAAATTTCAAAACGTACAGCACAAACCTGGAGGGATGAAGGTAAAATTTCATTCAGCCAAGTAGGTTCAAAAATCTACTACAAACTAAGTGATGTTGAAAAATTATTGCAAGCTCACTACAACAAATCTTTTGCAAAAAAATAAGCTGGAACAGCTTTACCAACGACCTCTTTCAATTTGTCGTTAAAAAATGTGTTGAAGTGAAACGATTAAAACAAAAAGCTGTTTGAACGTAACACAGTGTAGTGCGTTTTTTTTGTTCAGTGCAACGCAAATACATTTTAGACAAAATGAAAGCAGTCTTGATTTTTTGCTTCTTTTTTATCAAGAAAAAAGAAAGATAAAAAATGTGTTTGAATCGTTCTCAATTATCCATTTTCAATTTTCAATTTATGCAATCAACTATTTTCAAAAACTTTATAGAGGTGGTGGAGCAACAGCCCATCACTTCTATACTTGCCGACATTAAAAATGGCAAGTACAAAAACGGCATTACTTACTTGCGTAAGTCATTGGCCGAAAACAAAACAGATGCCTACGACAAAGGCAAAAAATCATTATTAGCTTTCACACCTTCAGCGAGTTTTGTTTGTGGTAGAAAGTTGGAATTTGTCAAAGACTACACAGGTATTTTAATATTAGATATTGATAAGCTCACACAAGAACAATTAAAGCAAACTTCATTCAAAGCAAATCAATGTGAATATACATTTGCAAGCTTCATAAGTCCCTCTGGTAATGGGTTGAAAATATTGGTGAAAGTCAATTCAGATAAGGCTAATCACAAAGAAGCATTCTTAAAAGTGCAAGCATTTTATGAAGCACTATTAGGTTTACAAATTGATAAATCAGGCAAAGATGTAACAAGGCTTTGCTTTTACTCTTACGATAGTGAATTGTATTTGAACGAAGCTGCAACTGTATTTCAAGTAGTTTGTAAGGAAGATTTAACCGAGTACATTCAGCCATTTATAGAAACTAAAATTGAAACACAGCCAGTTAATAATTTTGAGGTAGTATATCAGCACTGCATAAAATTTACTGAAAAAAAAGTGCAATACACAAGCGGAAGCAGAAACACTTTTGTTCATCAATTAGCTTGTAACCTCAACAGAAAAGCAGTGCCTTTGCAAGTTGCATTGGGCTACATTTTAGCCGATTACAATTTCGATGAAAAAGAAGTTACACAAGCTGTAAACAGTGCTTACGGGAATCTAAGTGAGTACGGAAAAAGCAATGCTACAAAAGATTTGAGCAATAAATCTGTTAATGAAAATGGTGAGATAAATATTACTAATGATGATGAAGACGAAGACAAACCAAAGCCGACTATCATTGATAGATTAGAAACATTTTTATCCAACAAATACATCTTTCGCCACAACATTGTTTCAGGTAAATTAGAGTTCCAATATTTCGGTAAAAAGAAGTGGAACGTAATGAATGATTTTATTGAAAACTCAATGCTTAGAGAATGTTTAAAAGCAAGAATAAAAACAAACCTTTCATCCCTGCGAAGCCTTTTGTATTCTGACTTTTGCCAGCTCTACAATCCCTTTGAAGATTACTTTGAAACATTGCCAGAATATGATTTGCAAACTGATTACATCACACAATTAGCTAACACTATTACAACTACAAAACAAGACCTTTGGCAGCAATGTTTTAAGAAGTGGTTAGTGGCAATGGTGGGCTGTGTACTCAACGACAAAGTAATCAACCACACAGTAATTGTATTCAGTGGTAAACAAGGTTTAGGCAAAACAACTTGGGTAGAAAAGTTAGTGCCAAAACAGTTAAAAGAATACTTGTTTAGTGGCACTATCAACCCCAACAATAAAGACACTTTAGTTCAATTGGCAGAGTGTATGTTAATCAACTTGGATGAATTGGAAAACCTTAACCGTAGCGAGATTGGAAGCCTTAAAGAAATCATTACCAAAACCCAAATCCGTATGCGTAAAGCTTACGGCCATAACAACGAAACTATGCCACGCAGGGCAAGTTTTGCTGGCAGCGTAAACACTGCACAGTTTTTAAATGATAGTACAGGCTCAAGGCGTTTCCTTTGCTTCGAAGTGGAAGGAATCCAATACCAGCACGATGTTGATATTAACCTTGTTTATGCACAAGCTTTGCATTTATTCAATGATGGTTTTCGTTTTTGGTTCGACCAGGAAGAAATCAAATCCATCACAGAAAATAACGAACAATACCAGCTTCGTAGCCCAGAGGAAGAATTGTTGTTAACGTGGTTTGAGCCTTGTACCAAAGAAACGGCAACATCGTTTTTAAACGCCTCTCAAATAGCTGCTAAATTAGCCGAGAGAACCAAACTCACTTTAACAGATGGAACTATTAATAAAATTGGCAAGTCATTAAAGAAACACAAGTTCATTCGTTTAATTAGGCAAGGCAGTCCAGTATATGCAGTAAAAGAATTTTCTTGGGATGAAGTAGAAACAAGGAACAAGAAAGCGGAAGAATAAAATCACTAAAATAACAACCAATTTTAAAAGTGGTAACCATCGGTTACCACTTTTTTGTTTATCCATAAATTCATAATTCATAACCCATAATTCTTAATTTCTAAACAGGGTGTAAGGTGGTGTAACCAAATTTCAATAAAAACAATTTCTTTTTTGTGTCTGCAAAAACTTTCGGGCAACTATCCACCAAATCAATGCAAATCAATAAACCCTTTGTTTCCATTTGCACCCATTCAGCCACTTAAATCTGATTTATAAGTATAGTAAAAAACAAAAAATGTTTTATCCATTTTTTGCCTACACCCTATACCTTTTTTGCTTTAATTTCAATTTTGAATAGTTCTACAATAAATTACATTTGGTACTTTGCACTTTTTTACGTATATTTGCATCAGTTTGAAAATTATTAC
>JAPLER010000315.1 GCA_026391115.1 Bacteroidota bacterium
AATAATGCCAATGCTTGTTTAGATAGCGGCAAGTAGTGTGTTTTTACATCACCCTGTTTTGTTTGCGTGTAAACAAGTGTTGCATCTTCAATATCATTCCATTGTAATTTTAATAAATCACTCTCTCTTAATCCACAAAAACAGCAAAACAAAAAGTAGTCTTTTATTTGTTTTCTATATTGGGTGGCTTGAAGCTTTCTTAATTCCTCAATAGTCAAGAATTCTATCTTCTTCTGCTTTTTAACAGGTATATCGCCTCCTTTCCCTTTTTTAAGATATTTAAAAGGATTCACCTGAATGATATTATCCGCTACTGCCAAATTTAAAATAATATTTATTCTCAATAAATACATCCTAATTGTGTAACACTCAAATCAGTTTCGGACTTTAGATAACCAATAAAATGTTTTAAAAACGATTCGTCAATTTGTTTAAATGATAATGGCTCTTTCTTGATGAAGATAAGTAAGTGTCGAAGAGCGTGAGGGTAGGAGAAGTGCTCTTTAATTTTAGCCTGTTTATTATAGTAGGCTATAAAATCTTGTTTATTTGATTTTGGAATAAACCCAGCAGCACTTTCTTTAACCTGAATAATTCTTTTAGCTTGAATTGCTTTTGCAAGTTCCCAGCTGTCTTTATCCTGTTTTAAAATATTCTTATTTTCAGGTTTTGCATAGTCTTTAGAAACGTATAGTTTGAGGTATTCTTTATATCGTTGTCCTTCATTATAAATATCCAGAAATAATGAAAATCCTTTCTTTTGTATAAGCTTTGTTCTTAGTGTTACTGAAGCCATTTTTGTTTATTTTAGGGTACAAAGATGGGACAAAAGTACAAAAAAGGGACTCTATTTTCTCAAATAATATAAAAATAAATTTTTCTAATATTTTTAAAAATGCTTACTGGTATTGATTTTAATGTATTTGATATTACTTTATCTTATATATAACGTACAACCTAATGTTGGCTGCAGTGCTATGTTTCGCTTTAGTCTATAATGTGTTTATTTGTCAAGTAAAAAAGCGATTTGTCTTATTTACGCAACTGTTTGCGTAACTTTTTTATTTTTTTACTTTAGCTAGTATTTACTTTGTACTATTAATGGAATGTTTCGTACGTCTGACAGCAGGTCTTTTAAAAAAGATAGCACTGTTCCACCATTATGTTAAAAATCTGATTTTTATGCCGATGCAATTTTTTGCATCGGCTTTTTTATGTCAACTTAATATACATAGTTTTTACAACTAACTCTTGGATAGCCCCATTTTTTTGTACACCCATAGCTAAGTAATATTTTTTATTACCAAATGTTTTTACAAATAAAACAGACTGTGCAAATCGTCTATTATTATGTTCGCTTTTGTCATAATAATCTGGACTAGTTAATATTGAAGGCATTAATTCGAAATCCGCATCTGTTACTCCAACTTGACCACGCTCTTTTTCAAGTTTGTCATTACCGTGAGTCGCAAAAATGTGTCTAACTGTAGGTGCAGATAAAATTCTTTCCATTCCCTTAACAGATACTCCAGTTACTTGATTGATAATTTGTGCTTGAAAATTAGGAACATTCGAAAAACTAACAAATCTATATTCATTAGAAGTATCTTGTTTTGCAAATTGTACTAATTCTGATATTTTACTCACTTATGCAAATATATGAGTCAAAAACATTTAAACCAACGGCATTTAAAAAGCATTGCAGGCAACGAAAAAGGCTTGGCGAAGAAATGGAATTGGCACTACAAAAGCAAAATTGAAATACTGTTGATGCCTTGTTTTTCGTCAGTTGAGCAAAGAACTTCAAGCCATTTTTTTTGCCAAACCCTATGTTAAATGCCGTTTTGTCTGCCAGACAAGACACAAAAAATTAAAAAATGAACAAAGTAATTTTCTTAGATATTGATGGGGTATTAAACCCACAGCACTATATGAACTGCTTACATAAAATGTGGAAAGCAAGTTTTAGTGAAATTAAAAGTCAAGATGATTTTGGCGATTTGTTTTTCCAACATAATTGCGATGCTTTAAAAATGATAGTTGATGCAACTGGTGCTGATATTGTTATTAGTTCAACTTGGCGTTTAGCAGGTGGAATTAAGATGAAAGAACTTTGGATGCACCGAAAATTAGCTGGTAAAATTATTGGAATAACACCAACAGAAACGCAAGTTGTAGCAAGTGGTAAAGCTGAATTTTATGATGCAGTTTGTCGTGGAATGGAAATAGCACATTGGATTGATACCAATAATTTTAAAGGAAACTAT
>JAPLER010000246.1:0-1668 GCA_026391115.1 Bacteroidota bacterium
AATCGTCACATTCGAAGTTCCCGCCGATGTCGGAGTTCCTGTGATTGCTCCCGTCGATGTGTTGATGCCAAGTCCCCCAGGCAACCCTGTCGCTCCAAAGGAAGTTGGACTACCAGAAGCCGTGATCTGATAACTGAACGCGATACCCACCGTCCCCGTTGGAGCCAGGGAACTGCTGATCACGGGTGCCGTCACACTCGAAGAGGACTTTATCACAACGATGTTGTCCAAGAAAGCACGCTTGGCCGTGGTGGCCAAAGTGATCGTAGTGGTCGCAGTTCCGGCGGAAAAACGCACGACTTTGGTCTCAAAACTTCCAGTCCTGACACTCGTATAGGTCACTGTTTGCGGTGCTTGCCCAGTCGCCGTGACAACAATACCTCCCTCAACCGTCGTCCATCCGTTGACGTCAAAGCTCACGTCGAACGCTCCCCCGCTTAAATCCAAGGGCTTGCTCGTGATCAAACCAAGACCATTCGATCCAGCATTGTTAGCGCCAAGTTTGACAGCACCACCCGCCTGATACGCCTTTACGAGGCCCGCTCTGAGAAACAAATAATCTCCTGTCCATGGGGTCGACTGATTGGTCGTCGATGTATTATCCCCGGAAGTCAGGGCAGCGAAATCTTCACTCAGTACAATTGGTACAACCGTGTAGTTCCCCAGGCTTGTCACAGTCCCATAAGCCGTGGTCACGGTGACTACCCCAGTAGTCGCTGAGGCGGGTACCGTTGCCGTGATCTGATTCAAGGAATCAACCGTAAACGCAGCGTCTACCCCATTAAACCGAACCGAACTTCCCGCTCCGACCGCAAAATTATCGCCTGAGATCGTAACCAAGCTCCCGCCTACTCCGCTGGTTGGAGAGAAAGAGGTCAAAGTTGGTTGCCCGATTCCCGACAACACCCTCAGATTCACAACCGGAGAAATCCCGACCGCATTTTCGTTGTCGGTCGCTTTCGCTGTGAGTACACGAACTCCGCTGACTGTTGGGCTCCATGAGATCGAATAAGGAGCGGAGTTCACAGAGCCCAAGGACGTTGTTCCATCAAAGAACTCAACTTTGCTAACGACACCCGCAGAACCCGTCAAAGTCAGGTCGGTCGCCGTCGCAGTCAATGTCACCGCAGCGCTGGGAAGAACGGTTGCGCCCTCCGTCGGCGCGGTCATCACCACGATTGGTGGTGGATTCGCTTCCGCAAGGTTATAGGCAACCAAGGCAAAATCCTGATCCACCGTTGTGCCGTAGTTCGGCACCCCGTCCGAATTTATATTCGTTGCAGCCACAGTGATCGTCACATTGCCGCTGGTGCCTACGGGCAAAAACACGCTTTCCACATTGTTTCTTGCATCGGCCACCCCACCGGCAATCGAATTAGCCCCGGTAAAAACATTTCCTTTGTAAGTCGTCCCGTTCACAACCACGGTCAAATCCAGATTGTTTTTATAAGCATTTCCCGTGGTTGAACCCGGCGCATCCGTCCACGCCACCGTGACCCGCACCGGCTTGGTACTAGAGCTGATCGTCCCTGCATAGCTACGAGTCTGTCCCGAAGCCGTGAAAATGTCCGCGACTACTTGATCTTTCAACAGGCGGGAAACACCATCGAATGAGGTTTCTAAATTCACCATCCCCATTCCCTGATTATTGGAATAAAGATTATCGTT
>JAPLER010000246.1:1711-2381 GCA_026391115.1 Bacteroidota bacterium
AGAATTCATCATGAACCCCTTCAACATCGCAGGACTGGGCGCGGCAGATCCTCGGTTCAAAAACCACTGATAAACTAGGGCTGCACCTCCCGCCACTCCTGGAGTAGAATGACTCGTTCCGGAAGAGGCTGTGTAAAATTGTTGTCCAGCCGATGGGAAATAGATGCTGTTGACCCCTCCGCTCACTCCCGACCCGTCAAAAACCGACAATTTCGTTCCCGTTCCACTCATGGTCTTCACCGCCTGAGGCACACCACCTGAGATATGGGTTCCTGGCGCGACGATATCTGGCTTAGCTCGGCTGTCTGAGCAAGGCCCTCGGCTGGAGAAACTAATGATATCGTTAACACTGTCCGCCCCGGTGTCGGCGATCCCGCTGCTGTCCGCACCGCCAAATGCTTGGACATTCTCCGCTGCACCGACCGTGATCACATTCTTGGCCGTTCCAGGCGACCCCACGGTCTTGGTTCCGGATCCGGCATTCCCGGCCGCAAAAACAAAGGTCATCTGCTGGTTGCCTGCGACCGCCACCGCCGAACCAGTGGGCTGTGCATCCCGTACCAGGGCATCATAGCTTTGCGCATCCACATCGTAGCCACCCGCCGTGTTTGCTCCCCATGAATTGCAACTGATCTTCACACCGTCCCGGTAGGCCCGTGACGCCAGATTG
>JAPLER010000262.1 GCA_026391115.1 Bacteroidota bacterium
GGTACTTTAGCATTAACAGCAGGTACATTAACAGTTGGTGCCAATACATTAACTATTTCTGGTAATAGTCCAACAAGAACAAGTGGTGCAATAGATGCTACCAATGCCAGTGCAACAGTTGCTTTTACTAATGGTTCTGCAATCACTTTATCTGGGGGCATTTTTGGTGGTACACTAAACAACCTAACTTTAAATGGGGCAGGTGGCGTAACCCTAGGTGCTGCAACAACTGTAACAGGTACTTTAGCATTAACAGCAGGTACATTAACAGTTGGTGCCAATACATTAACTATTTCTGGTAATAGTCCAACAAGAAGTAATGGTGTAATAGATGCTACCAATGCAAGTGCAACAGTTGCTTTCACTAATGGTTCTGCAATCACTTTACCGGGAGGTATTTTTGGTGGTACATTAAGAAATTTAACTTTAAATGGGGCAGGTGGCGTAACCCTAGGTGCTGCAACAACTGTATCAGGTACTTTAACATTAACAACAGGTACATTAGCAGTAGGTGCTAATACTTTAACATTGAGTAGTAATACAGTTCCTGCAAGAACATCGGGAGTTATTGATGCAAGCAATGCAAGTGCAACAGTTGCTTTTACCAATGCAACTGGATACAGTTTACCGAGTAGTTTATTTACAGGAAATGTAAATAATCTTACTATTAATGGTGGTGGTGTAACTTTAGGAAGTGCTACAACTGTTGCAAATGCTTTAACGCTAACTGCTGGTACTTTAACAAATACAACTAACAATATAACTTTATTAACTGGAGCTGTAATTACAAGAACTGCAGGTAGTTTATCTGCAGTGCCTGCAATAAGTTCGGGTAGTTATAGTGTTACTTATAATGGTGCTGCTAATATTACAAGTGGTGCTGCCTCTACTCCAGAGTTAACTCCTTCTGGAGGTGGAACTGTTGGGGCTGTTACTGTAAACTTATCCGACAATACTAGAACAGTTAATACTTCTACTGGTACGGCAATAAGTGCTACTGGTAATTTAACCCTTACTTCGGGTAATTTAACCCTTGGTAATAATTTTACAACTACAGGTTCTTTAAGTGTTGCTGGTTCTAACGTATTAACTGGTACAGGGTTTACACTTTCTGTAGGTACAGATTGGAACGTAGCTTCTTCTGGTGGTTATACTGGTGGTATTAATGCAGCGAGTATTGTAATTTTGAATGGCACAGGCACAAGAACTTTTGCACACACAGGAGGTGCAACATTCAGAAATTTACAAATAAACAACGGTGGTAGCTATACTTCAAGTAACAATATCACGATTTCTGTTAATACATTAAACCTATCTAATGGAACATTAGATATGGGTACAAACACATTAAGTGGAACTGGAGATATAACAATGACAGGAGGAACACTTAAGTTAGCTAAGTTAAGTACTACACTTCCTGAAATTACTACATTGAATCTTTCGGGTTCATCAACTATTGAATTGAGTGGTGCAGGAGACCAAACTTTACTTGGTGCAAGAAGTTATCGTAACTTAACCTTTAGCGGTAGTGGAACAAAAACGTTATCTTCTTCTATCACTGGTGCTAATACTGTAACAGGTACTGTAACGGTTGCTGATGGTGTAATTTTAGATTTATCTAATAGAACATTTGGTGGTTCTGGTACTAACCTTAGTTTAAATGGTACTGCCACTTATAAAACTTCAGGTTCTGGTACAAAACCAGATGCACAAGGTACTTATACATTATCATCAGGCTCTACTGTTGAATTTACTAATGTGTCTGCTGCTTTTGCAGATATTCGTTTAACTCCAAGTTATGGTAATGTAATTGTTAGTGGTAATGCTCAAAATCCTTCCACCGCTAATGGTTCTATTAATTTACAAAATGGTGCAACATTTACTGTTGCTAGTACAGGTACCTTTAAGCATGCTAATGCTAATGGTTTAAATTGTGCTACCTGTGCTATCAATACCAACATTACTCCTATTTTATCTACAGGATCGACCATAGATTATGCAAGGAATGATGGAACAGACCAAGTAATTACCCCAAGAACCTATTCAAATATAACCATATCTGGTAGTGCTGCTAAAACAGCAGCCAGTGTATTTACTATAAATAATACATTTACTCGTAGTGGTTCTGCTACCTTGGGCACAACTGCCCCTACATATAGTGGCACAACTACTTTAGCTTATGTTGATACTACTGCTTCAAGAAATTATACTGCTGGTTTAGAATGGCCATCAGCATCGGGTCCTACCAACGTTACGGTTAATTTAAGTGGCACTGGTACAAAAAGTGTAACAATGGGTGGCGATAGAACGATAAGTGGTGCATTAACTTTAACAGCAGGTAAGTTTGGGATAGGTGCTAACACTTTAACCTTATCAGGTACATTAAGTGGCAATTCTGCAACCAATAGTTTAGTGGGTAGCAATGTGAGCAATTTAACTGTAACATCCGCAATTGGTACAATATTTTTTGACCAAACAACAAAAGCCGATGTAACCGTAACCAATGGCACCAATGCTTTATTAGATTTAGTAAACAGTGGCAGTGGCAGCATTACTTTGGGCAATAAATTAAATTTATTTAACAGATTAAGTGTTAGTGCAGGAACATTAAATACAGGTGATAGTTTAGTATTAAGAAGCACAAGTAGCAACACAGCTTATGTAGATAATGTAGGAGGAACTATTACTGGACAAGCAGTTGTTGAAAGATATTACCACAAAACTTTTAGAGGCTGGAGAATGGTAACGGCTCCTTTAACTTTTGCTGGTATTGCCAATGGCACAATTGATAATGTATTTAATAACTGGCAAAGCAATTTTGGTTTAGGCAATAATTACGGTACTCAATTTACAGCCAATGTTGCACCAAGTGGAACAAATGGATTAGATGCACAAACCAATAGTGCCAATTTGTTAAGATATAATAGTTCAGGTGCAGGAAGCTGGACAAGAATAGAAAACACAAAAACAGAGTTAATAGCTGGTAGCACAGGCAGTGCAGATAATAAAGGTTATTTCTTATTTATTCGTGGAGATAGAACTGTAAACCCTACTACAACAGGTACACCCAATGCTTGGGCACAAACAACTTTAGCTGCAAAAGGCAAATTACAAACGGGTCCTCAAGTGTTTAATTATGGGGGCAGTGCCAATGTAAGCTGGTTGGTGGGCAATCCTTATGCAGCTCCAGTAAATATGGGTTTAGTAAACTTTAATAATTGTGGTTCCGTTTGTTATGTTTGGGATCCTAACTTAACAGGAATTACCACCAATTCGCCAGGTGCGTATAATAGTTTCACTATTGGCAGTTGGGATTTAGGTCCAATTGGTGGAGGATCAATGAACAAATATTTCCAAAGTGGTCAAGCATTTTTAGTAAAACCTACAACATCGGGTGCAACAATCACTTTCCAAGAGAGTTATAAATCAACTAGTGCCAATAACAATACCAATACGACAGGCATTATTAACGCCACAACAGATGTATTCAATTGTATTTTATATGCAGTACAACCCAATGGCGATAGAACAAATGTAGATGGATTAAGAGCTAGATTTGGCAATAATTATAGTGCAGCTGTTGATGCTCAAGATGGAACAAAAGCATCAGGCACCATAGAATCAATAAGTTTATTTAGAGACAATAAAAACTTAACCTTAGAATCTAGACCATACATTACATCAACAGATAGTTTATTTGTAAGAATGGCTAATATGGTACTAGGATCAAACTATGAGTTTAGATTTAATCCTATCAACTTTGATGCAAGTGTGAGTGATTGTAAATTAATAGATAAATTTTTGAACATTGAAACACCAATCAGTTTAACAAGCAATACTAGCATACCATTTAGCATAACTAGTGCAACAGGCAGTAATGCCGCTGATAGATTTACAGTTGTGTTTAATGGCAGCAGTCCATTACCTGTAAAAGATTTGCAAGTAAAAGCAGCTAAAAAAGACAATAAAGTTTTTGTTGAGTGGGGTGTAGCAAAAGAACAAGATATGCAATTGTATGCTGTTGAAAAATCTACTAATGGTACTAACTTTAAAGCTATTGTAGAAGTAACAGCAAAAAATATAGATGGTAGCAGCTACAATGCAATTGATAATGCTCCTAATGCAATAAACTACTACAGGATTAAAGCAATAGGCAATGATGGTAAATTTATTTATAGCAACATTGTTAAAGTAGAGATGAATAGTAAAAACAACAGCAACATCAGTGTATATCCAAACCCGGTTGTAGGCAATACCATAGGATTA
>JAPLER010000218.1 GCA_026391115.1 Bacteroidota bacterium
ATTATTCTTAATTCATAACTCATCATTCTTAAAGGTAGTACCACATTTACATATATAGTATCACTAGTATAGCAACCATTAACAGTTTGTTGTAATACATAAAAACTTGTGCCAGTCGAAGTGGGTTTTACCCAAAAACCAGGCTGCACAGTATCTATTAACTGCCCACTGCTGTTAAACCATTTTATAGTATCTATACCATTGGTATAACTGCCTATAAAAACACTATCCCCAATAGTGATAGTAGCGTCTCTACCTGCATCTGCTTTAAGGCAAAAGCTATCTAAGGGTATTACAGAAACATCGTCTATTACATATCCTGCACTATATGAGCCTGTAGGTTGTATTTGTTTTAAAATGGTATTGCTATCTTGTTTAAAATTGCCCAATGTTAAATATTGTTCTCCACCCAGTGCTTTAAAAACACCACTTACTTTAACCCAGTTTACCGTATCGCCCAATGTTGGGTTACCATAGTTAACTATTTGTGGGTTGGCAGGTAAAACACCATATTTTTCGGCTACTGTATCTACATATACCGCTGTTTTAGTAAATAGCATACCCACATTATTGCAAGAAAGCCTTAACCCATTAGGTATATTAACAAAATGTTCAGCATAATAATACCTATTCGTTCGTAAACTATCAGTTAATCTTGTCTGAAAATACTGTCTGCCAGGGTATAAATAATCAGCAAAAACATAAGCATTACCAGTTCTGGCATACTGAAAATTTTTAGTTTTAATATAGTTGTTAGGTACACTCCTAAATGTATCGGGTGAGCAGCTATTTGCATAACACAATGGTATATAAGTTCCGGCAAGATACCAAGGAGGCGGGGGGGGGGCATTCATTTTGGTTGGACATATTGTATATTGTTCAAAGCTTGGGTTGAGTACCAAATTATGCTGACTTTGTACCTTATTGCAAATAAAACATATAGAGAACCCAAGCAACACTTTTAAAAAGTGTTGCTTGGGTTTATGAAAACTAATATCAATATTCATTAACTTATTGTTTAACAATTTTTTTCGCCGTTGTTGGTGTTTCGCCGTTGTTGGTGTTCTTCACCAACAACGAATCTAGACATTCCATTGTGTTAAAAAATTCCATATTGTTGTTTGTTTTATATATAATGATGCAGAGGAATAATGATAATCTTCTGCCAATGCTATTAACCCTGCTTTTACAGGATTAGCGTGTATATAATGTAGTTTTTGAAATAACACATCGTTACTATGTAACTCAATACTTAAAGGGTTTCTTTCCCAAATTTGATATTTCCTATCTTTTGCACCAACAAAAAAATGTTCCAATACTTTAAGATGATTGTTTCTTAATTCCTTTATCATCATTTGTGCTGTATATTTCATAAACGATTGTTGCACCTCGGCTAATTTATACTCATTCATCACTCGCCAAATGATATGAAGATGATTGCTCATTATTACAAAACCAAATACTTCAACCCGTTTTTCTTTTACTAAAAATTCTAAACTACTTGTAACAATATCTTTAAACTTATTGGGTTTTAATAAATGTTTCCATTCTAAAATAGTTGCTGTAAAAAATGATGGATAATAAATTGGATATTCCATTCATCAAATATACATAAAATCGTTGTTGGTGAAGAACACACAACAACGGCTATAGAAGCTCTATTCAACTATTAATTTCTCATTTTTTCCTTCCTCGCATCGTCTCTTTTTCCAAGCATTTGCAGCAAAGCTAAAGGACGCTGCGGTAGTTGTAGTGCTGTTGCAAAGTGTTTCATTTTTCATTGCTATATCAGTTATCAAATATAGTGTTAAATACAAAACGGCGTTTCTGTACAGAAACGCCGTTTAAATAGTTGGTCTAACCGAGATTACTTCGGCACGAACCTCGCAAAAACAAGCATTGCATTACCCTCCAAACACAGCTTCTATAATATCGCTTTGCTGTGTTACTTCTTCATCGTGTATTACACCTATAGCCATATACTCTCTATGCTCGGGTGTATTGGCTACAGCTAGTGGGCGTGTATCTTCATAAGGGCTATAGCTATCGTAAGCTAGTTTTACCCAAGTGCTTTGCCCTTTTAACCTTGCATAAATATTTACACCATCTAATCCATCTTTTACAAAATCTATTCGCACCCTTGCTGGCATTACTGTAGCTTTTATGGTGGGTTTATAAGTGGTGTAATCTGTTATGGTAGGGTCGTCGCCAATAATGCGTAGTTTAGTACCCAGCGTTTCGGTGTAGCCAGTACTACTTTTCATTTTTTTAACAACTAATCTTAACTTTTTTTCGCCAGTAGCTATGCTAGTGTCTTTGGCTGTTTTAGCTGTTTTGGCGGCTGTTTGTGCAGCGTTGCTAGCATCTATTTTGGTTACTATATCGGTGCAGGTACTTTGCACATCGGTTATTTCGGTGGCACTTAACCCAAGTGTAGCACCATTGATGCCTACTTCTGTTTTTAAGTTATTGCACCATTCTCTTTTATCGGCTTCTTTGCCAGGAATAAAGTCGCTCATATGAATAATATTTTTTGTTAATGTATTGATTTTTAATATTTTATAAACCAGTATATTTCTCTACCGTTTTGCTGGAGAGTTCTAGCGTTTTGCTAGAGCTGTCTAGTATTTCGCTAGAGCAGTCTAGCGTTTTACTGGACACTCCCAACAGCTTATAACCCTCTCTAGCATTTTGCTGGAGTTGTCTAGCGTTTTACTAGATACGCCCAACAGGTTGTAGCTTACTCTAGTGTCTTGCTAGAGTTGTTTGCCAAGTTGCTGGAGTTTACCCTAGTAACGGTTTATAAATTATTTGGTGGTCTTGCTATTGCAAACCAGCTATAACATTGAAGTATTATGGTGTATACTATTTTCATTGGTTAAAATTTTGAACATAAAAAAACCACAACTTTCTTTGTTGTGGTTATGCTATACACTTTTATTGAAAATAATTATTGGTGTTGTTGGGTTAATATTTTGAGTAACTAATTTCATATCTCGGATTAAATTGAAATTAAAATTAAGGGGTATAAAATAATAGCCAAATTTATTTTCGAATGAGATACCTATTTGTAATCGTTTGCACAAAATTGCCAATTGCAACATACTAAATATTTACCTTCATAGCCTAAACATTGTTTGCTATGAAAAAAGTTTTACTTACAACTTTTATATTTTTTCTTTTTGCTATTATAGCTAATGCCCAATACAACAAAATGGTAGCTAAAGATGGCACAGGAGATTATACAACTGTGCAAGCTGCAATAGATGCTGCACCAACTAACAGCACAACAGCTTGGGTAATATTTATAAAAAATGGTAAGTAATAAAAAAAAATAAATGTACCCAGCAATAAACCCAACATACAATTAATAGGAGAAAGTGTTGCCAATGTTATTGTTTATTATGATGATTATGCTGGTAAGCCACTACCTGCAGGTGGAACAATTGGTACACAGGGTAGTGCAAGTATAACCA
>JAPLER010000159.1 GCA_026391115.1 Bacteroidota bacterium
ATTGTTTTCACAGGGTTTGTTCCTGCCAATAAAAATCTAAACACAAAAAATAAAGCAACAAATGCAACAGCAGCAATAGCCAAAGATTGCATAGAAAACTCTGCTTTTTGTGCTTCGCCTTCTTCGTATTGAGAAGCATCGTTATGTTTTGGTAAACCACCTAATGGTTTTCCTTCAGGTGTTACAACGTATTTATTTTTTAAGAAATGAAATACAATAGTACCTAGAATCATTGCAATAGAAGCAGCTAAGAATCCCCATTTAAAAGCGTGAATATCTCTAATACCAGCACTATCTTTTACATCACCTACAATAGGGCAAATTAACTGACCCAAGAAAGCACCTAAGTTAATGCCCATATAAAAAATGGTAAAAGCTGTATCTAGTTTTGATTTCTCTTGTTTTGGGTAAAGGCTACCCACCATACTAGAAATATTAGGCTTAAAAAATCCATTACCAAAAATGATGATGGTTAAAGCTGTCCACAATAAGGTAGTTGCCAATCCCATATTTGAACTAAAAACTGTGGCACTCATAAATAATAAAAACTGACCAACTGCCATCATCAACCCACCAAGCATAATGCAGTTTCTATTACCAAAAAATCTGTCAGAAACAAAACCTCCAAGCATTGGAGTTAAATAACAAAGTCCTAAAAATCCTCCATATATTAATGAAGCATCCGCCTCTTTCATTAATAAGGAATTAACCATAAACAAGGTTAATATTGCCCTCATTCCATAGAAATTAAACCTTTCCCACATTTCTGTTCCAAATAAAACCCATAAGCCTTTTGGATGTCTTTGAGATGGTTCTTGAATCTGATTCATACAGTAAGTTGTTTTCGTTAATTAATTTTAAGTTGCCAAAATAGGGATAAATATTAAACCACCAATTCCAATTTCACAATTACTTTCGCCACCTACCATTTTTTATGAATATTTTACTACTTAGTAATCCTACACCAAATAATGTATTAGCACAAAAAATTTTAGCTAGTCATCATTGCAATAACTTGTTTATTCAAAGTAATCATCCTGCTGCAAATACTTTAGGAACAACTGTTTCTATTAATATTAACGACTTTGCCGAGGTAGAAGCTTTTTGCATAGCACATCAAATTAGTCTTGTAGTTATCCATCATATTGAGTTATTAAAAAATGGCTTGTTCGATTTTTTAAATGATGAGCAAAGGGAATGGAAAGGTATTGTAACAGGTTGTAGCAAAAATGTAGTTACCACAAATAATACAACTGGTTTAGCAACCTTGCCAATCATAACAGATGGTAAAAATTATTTTGTTCTTATAGATGCTGATACTACAGTTTTTGAATCTGCTATTCAAAATATGTTATTGAATTTTCAACAACAAAGCAATGCGGTAAATGGTTTTTTGCAAGTTGATTTTGAGTATAATGAAAATACTTACTTTGTAAAAAATATATCGCCTTGCTTGGCAAATGAAGATGCTGTATTAAATAATTTAGAAACAGATTTAGTAAGCATTTTTGCTGCTGCTTATAACGGTACTTTTGAAGATGTGAATGTGGAGTATAATTAAAAAAAAATAATTTATCAATTATAATATCAATCAAAACTAAAATGAAAAAAAACTTACTATAGCTGCTTGCAATTGTAATTGTATTAACAAGTTGCAATAACGAAAAAAAACAAACTACTGCTGAAGCAGAAACATTAAAAATTGATGGTCATACTGCTTGGATAATGCAAGGCAATATTTACGAAGTTAATACACGCCAATATACACCTGAAGGTACATTTAATGCTTTTAGCAAACACCTTGAAAGACTAAAAAATATGGGTGTGCAAACTTTATGGTTTATGCCAATCAATCCTATTAGTTTAAAAGATAGAAAAAGAGATAGCACACAACTAGGTAGTTACTATGCTGTGTCAGACTATAGGAAAATAAATCCAGAATATGGCAATATGGAAGACTGGAAAAATCTAGTGAACAAAGCACACGAAATGGGCTTTAAAGTAATTATAGATTGGGTACCTACACATAGTGGAGCAGATCATTACTGGCTTACAAAAAATCCTGACTTTTATGTGAAAGATAGCACAGGCAAACCTATTAGCCAATACGATTGGACAGACACTAGGAAGTTAAATTACAACAATCCGCAGTTAGTAGATAGTATGATTGACTGTTTGAAATTTTGGATAAAAGAAAGTAATATCGATGGCTTTAGATGCGATGTTGCTGGCGAAGTACCAGATGCTTTTTGGACTAAAGCCATTGCTGAATTAAAGAAAATGAAAAATATTATTATGCTTGCCGAAGGCGATAAACCAAGCCTACATAAAGATGGTTTTGATATGTCTTATGCTTGGGAAGACTTTGCAACAATGGTAAAAATTGCAAAAGGCAAAAGAACTGCAACTTCTTTAGATTCTGTTATCAATAAAAATGATACTGCGTTTGTAAAAAATAAAATTAGAATGTACTTTACATCTAACCACGATGAAAACAGTTGGAACAGTGCCGATTTTGGTACAATGCCTGGCGATATTCATGCACCATTTGCAGTAATTACCCAAACTATAAAAAATACTGTGCCTTTAATTTATGGTGGACAAGAAGAGCCTTTTTTGGATAGCTTAAAGTTCTTTGTAAAAGACACTATTACTTTTGGTAAATACCAAAGAGAAGCTTTTTATAAAACACTTTTAAACCTACGTAAAAACAATGTAGCATTAGCACCAAATGCAAGCTATACAAAACTTGCAAGTAGCAATGACGCAGCAATTTTTGCTTACGCACGTCAAACACGCGACAACAAAATTGTAGTAATAACCAACCTATCTGCCAAGCCTCAAACTTTTACTATCAATAACGATATTATTAACGGTGCTGCCGATAATGTTTTTGAAAATAAAAAGGAAACAGTACAATCTAAAACTAATATTACTTTAAAACCTTGGGGTTATATTGTATATAAATACTAGTAAATGATGGGCTTTACTTTAAAAAATAACTGATGTTTTCAAAAGCTTTTTTTATACTGGTATTGAGTTTTATTCTTTTTACTACAATTAGTTCAGCTCAAGAACAAGTTGTTTACAAAGAGGTTAATGCTACTAAATTATTGATGGATGTATATTATCCTGAAAAGATTGATTCATCTAAAATTTACCCAGCAATGGTTTTCTTTTTTGGTGGTGGATGGGTTAGTGGAGATATATCTCAATTCATCAACCAAGCAAAATATTTTTCCAAAAGAGGAGTGGTTTGTTTTTTGGTTGATTAAAAAATAAAAAGTAAAAACAATACTACTCCATTTGAATGTGTTAAAGATGCTAAATCAGCCATCCGTTTTATCAGAAAAAGAGCATCTTATTTTAAGGTTGATACAACAA
>JAPLER010000396.1 GCA_026391115.1 Bacteroidota bacterium
TCCTATGTAATGTCGTTTAGCCAATATTAAATCTTCGCCGTTTATCAATATAATATCTGCATATACCAAACCCATAATTCTAAAATTTGTACAAATATAATTAGTTTCTTTTTCCAGCTCTACGAAGCTTGTAGCTTCGATAGACTTATTGCATTGCTTTAAGCAATCCACTACAACTGCCGAAACTACAAGTTTCACAGAGCTATGTTGCTACAAGCAACAAAATAAAACCTCGAGGCGTAGGACGCCTCGAAGAGCTGGTTCATTAGGCTGCAATAATATAAAATAAAAAAGCATCAAGATGTGCTTGATGCTTTTGTGTATTAGTATTTATTTGTCAAGTTTTGTGTAATACCAACTTGTGCTTTAACTATAATTATTTCAACTTCATTTGTGCATAAAACGGATGGTCTGGATTTATTATCAATTGCTGACTTTGAGGATGTATAAGTACATCCATATCTTCAAGAGGAATTGCACCTAACAATGGCTCACAATTACCAGGCAATACCATTGCACGGCAAGTGGTGGCTCTATTTTTAAACCTCACTTGCACATTATCTACAACATCACATTCTATCACCCTGCCATCGGCAGTTTCACCTGTTCTTTTTTCTACCACAGGAAACTTAAGTTGTGCTTGTATTTCTTCATTAATGCACAAATTGTAAGAGCCCGTATCTACCAACATATTTACGTGCATTTGTTTTATTTCTTCTTCTCCTATGTAATGTCGTTTAGCCAATATTAAATCTTCGCCGTTTATCAATATAATATCTGCATATACCAAACCCATAATTCTAAAATTTGTACAAATATAATTAGTTTCTTTTTCCAGCTATACGAAGCTTGTAGCTTCGATAGACTTATTGCATTGCTTTAAGCAATACAATACAACTGTCAAAACTACAAGTTTCGTAGAGCTAAAGTGTATTCATAAAATATATTTTTTATAAAATAAAAAACCGTTGCAAATGCAACGGCTGTAGGTATTTTGTATATGTTGCTACAAGCAACAAAATAAAACTTCGAGGCGTAGGACGCCTCGAAGAGCTGGCTACTTTTTACTACCAAATAATAACACAAGTACTATTGATGCAGCAGCACCTATGCCATAGGAAGTCCATATTTTTCTTTTCTTTATTGAGTGTGCTTCATCAATATAACCCGCATAGTATTCCTTATTTTTAATCAACTCAGAGTTATTAAAGTTTAAATTTTTATAATCTGGGGTACTTGATGCTGTTAGAATAGCAGGTACAAGACCAAGTAGAGGAGAGATGATTACCGTTCCTATTCCAATAGTAGTTGCTCCAGAATTTTTCCCTTTATAATACACTCTAGCGTCATTCATACCTCTAGTTCTCATATCGAAAGTTGTTGTGTTGGGAGTTGTAGAATTAATGTCTGTAGGTTGTTGATCAATTTTAAAAATATCTTTTGTACCATTTTCGTATTTAATCATAAAAACTTCCGATTTTGAAATAGTATAATCTGGACCAGTGATAAACTCAAATTTTTTATACTTTATAGTTGTTTGATTTACCTCCAAAACTTTAGCCTTAATTTCCTCTCCATTCAATTTTGTTATAATATCTTGTGAAAACAGATTTACTGTGTTTAAAACAGTAATTAAAATAATGATTGTTTTGGTTACTTTTTTCATATTTTTTATTTTTTTGCCTACTCTATAATCCTCTTTTCGGCTATCGAGGTTTTATTAAAATGTAAGTGCTTTTTTGGTAAGATAATTTTTTAAAAGCACTAATATTTCAGGTGTACTAATTATAAATCCTTTTCCTATTTATTAAATTCACCCCAAACTTCAGTTTGACCTGTTGAGTATTTGTCAAGCGTATGAATTACTAATTTGCTAGAAGTAAGTTGACTTATTTCAAAAGTATCAGTCCAATTTATTGATGTTGAATCTTTTGTTAGAAGATTATTTCCGCTAACAGTGTATGGTTGAGTACTGTAGTGAAAGCCATTTGAATACCATTCGCAACTATATACTTTCCCATCTGTTCTAAAATCAATATACTCTCCTGGCTTATTGTATGTTGTATCTTTCTTAACAAACGATGAATTAGCAGGTGTTGTCCAAGTTATTGCTCTATAATAGTTCCATTTGCCAATTATTAAAGAAGCATTTGTAGAAGTTGTGTCTTCTTTTTTAAAAGATAGCAATACAATAATTACTGTTGAAATAAATAATAGTTTTTTTTTCATTTTATTTATTTAATTCTTGCCTACTCTATAATCCTCTTTTCGGCTATCGA
>JAPLER010000285.1 GCA_026391115.1 Bacteroidota bacterium
ACAGCGATTATGGTAACAATATTTTAGCAAATTGTAATGCTGTTATGTGTCCTCCAAAATGTGGTGACATTAAACCTGGTACTTGGGATTTAGATACTTTAGGTGTTACAATTATTGATAGAGGTGATAAAGGAATGTTGGTATTTTAACCATAGTATTCTGTAATTACTAATTAGCAAATGCCTTCTTTGTGATAACTAAGAAGGCATTATTGTTTTTAGTATGAAATGTATTCGGAATTTTATACTAAAAACAATATGTATTATCTAATAATTCTATTTTTGAATACAATTTATTTTTTTTGGGAAGTATAACTGAATATATCTATTTCTTTTGTTTGCTCATTAGTTTTTTAACTGGGATACTATTTCTCATTAAAAGTAATGAAAAGTCATTGTATTATACACTAACTATTGCAATTACTTTTGCATTATTTGTAGAGGCATATAGCAGATATTTAGTATTACATATGCATAAAGACTACTGGCTGTTCAATTACGCTACTCTAATTCAGGTTTTTTTTTACACTTGGTTTATTTCAAATATATATGATAATAAAAAAAACAGAAAAAAAGTTTTTTACATAAATCTAGTGGTGTTTATAGCATCTTTAATTAATATTATCGCTTTTCAAGGAAAAAAAAATTTTCATACAATTACTTTTGGTATAGGAAGTATAATGCTTATTGCTTGCTGCATATATTACTTTTATCAATTATTTATTTACCCCACTCAGAATAAATTATTTAAACAACCAAATTTTTGGATTGCAACAGCTATACTATTTTATTACACTTGTAATTTCCCAATCTTGGTTCTAAGTAATATTTATTTTACAAGAATATCTGTTCAAATATGGCCATTAATAGCTGCATTTAGCGATTCTGTAAACATTATATTTTACACCCTAACAATAATTGTATACCTATGCCTAATGAAGAAATAATTGCTATAATCATACTGGGTTTTGTACTAGCGTTGTTATTAGTGGCATTTGTCACTACAATTCTTTTTTTGTATCAAAAAAGACAGCAACAACATAAAATTGAAATGGCAACTATGCAGGAAGAGTATGACCAACAAATATTGCGAGTTCAATTTGAAATGCAAGAAGTAACATTGTCTGAAATTTCTAACAAACTACATGATTCTATTAAGAATAATATTAATGGAGTTATTAATGATCTTATTGGAATAAGATTAAAGTGGCAAAAGAACTTAATTGATTCAGATCAAGTTTTTGTTGAACTTGAGAGATACGAAAAGGAACTAATAGATGTTAGAAATGATGTGAGATTAACCTCGCATTCATTAAGTAACGATAAGCTTTCTAAAGTAGGTCTAATAGATACTATTATTTTTGAAATAAATCGCATAAGTAGATCAACAACTGCAATTTTGTTTAGATCCAACATCAATCAAGCCAAAGTCTACAATTTTTCACAGGAGCAATCAGTTTTTCTATATAGAATTTTTCAAGAAATAATGGGTAATATTTTGAGTCATTCAAAAGCTACAAAAGTTGATGTTTATGCAGATATTAATGCAAAAAATGAGTTTGAATTTATTGTAAAGGATAACGGTATTGGTTTTAACATAACTGAAAAATTGAAAAGCAAATTATCTGGTATAGGATTAATTGGTATGCAAAAAAGAGCAATACAAATTGGAGCGAACTTGGAAATCATCAGCAATCATAATAATGGCACCACAATAAAAATTGATTTATCACTACCTTTACACCAAAATACAACACAAAATGATAAGCCGAAAACCCTCTATAGCTTTGATTGATGATCATTATATTGTAAGAAAGGGCTTAAGAAATTTAATAGAAGCATTTAATGAATTTAATATCCTGTTTGATGTAGAAAGCTTTGTTGATTTAGAATTGCAATTAAAGAATAACCGACACCTTGATATTTTGTTGATGGATATAAAAATGCCAATAAAAAATGGCTTCGAGGTTGCACTTTGGATGCGAGATAAATATCCCCTGATTAAAGTATTGGCATTAAGTAGTGAAGAAGACGGGTTTTCGATTGCTAAAGTAATACGAAATGGGGCAAAAGGATTTGTTGGTAAGTCAACAACACCAACAGAATTGTTATTGGCAATACAAACAGTACTTAGAGGAGATATATATCTAAGTCAAATTAGCTTAAACATGTTTAACGAAGTGTTGCAAAATAGCACTGGGTATTTTACTACAGAAAACATAATATTTACCGATAAAGAAAGGGAATTTATAAGATGGTCTTGCACGTCTTTGAAGTATCAAGAAATTGCTGATAGAATGATTATCAGTTTGAAAACTTTAGAAGGGTATAGGGCTACTCTATTTAGTAGAATTGGAATTCAAACACGTCAAGAACTTGCTGTGTATGCCGCTCAAAATAATTTATTGCAATAGCTTTATTTCTTTATCGTTCTTGCTTTTTGCAAGGATGTTTTTCCAAATCTATGTTTAATATCATCAACCGCTTTGTAAAGTTTTGATTTTTCTGTAACATCATCAAACAAATTTCCTTGGAATGATTGATTGGTTAATTCACTTAACCTAACTCCTAATAAACGTACTGGCTCATTTTTTTTCCAAAGCTTTTTAAATAGAGTAGTTGCTTCTTTTATTATTACATCATCGCTTAAAGTATAGTCAATAGTGGTTTGTTTGTTAGTTGTTTCAAAATTGGGATACCTTATTTTTACAGCAACGCAACCAGTAAGCATATTATCTTCTCTCAATTCATAACATACTCTTTCCACTTGTCTTACAAGTTCAATAATTAACTCATTTTCATTTGTTATATTTTCACTAAAAGTGTTTTCACAAGAAATGCTTTTTGCCTCACGATAATTATTTACAATACTTGTAGAGATGCCCTGAGCTTTTTTATATAATTCTGTTCCCCATTTACCAATTTTTTGTTCAAGTTCTTTTTCAGCGTACTTTAAAATATCACCAATTAAATGAATATCCATCGCTTTTAATTTCTGAAAAGTGGATTCTCCAACACCCGAAAATTTATTCACTGGCAATGGTGCTAAAAATTCTTTTTCCATACCAGGTTGAACAAATAAATAACCATTGGGTTTAGCTTCATCTGTTGCAATTTTAGAAATCATTTTATTGCTTGATAAACCAAAGCTTATAGGCAATTTGGTTTCTGCAATAATTTGTTCTCTTAAATCAATTGTCCATTGCAATACATTAAAAAACTTATCCATTCCTGTAAGGTCTATATAAAATTCATCGATACTTGCTTTTTCAAAAAGTGGGGCTTTAGTTGCAATAATGTCTGTAACCCAACGCGAATATTTTGAATACTGTCCTCTTGTGCCTTGCAATAAAATGGCGTGTGGACATAATAGCATTGCCTGCTTCATTGGCATTGCACTACGTACACCAAATTTACGAGCTTCGTAGCTGCAAGTAGTTACAACACCTCTTTCTTTGCTACCACCAACAATTACAGCTTTGCCTAAAAGTTCAGGATTGTTAAGCATTTCAACACTAACAAAAAATGAATCTAAATCAAAATGAGCTATGTAGCGTTGAGGAGACATTATCAATAAATTTATCTTCTGCTAGCAATTAATAAATTCAAGTCGGTATATTTTATATTGAATTTTTCACTCATATAAATATCAGTTAAAGCTCCTTTAAATAAGTAAATCCCTTCGCGTACATTTAGCTTATGCCAAACCATTTCATCTATACCTCCTTCTTCGCTTATCTGAAGTAAAAGTGGCATTAATACATTGCTAATTGCCTGACTTGCAGTACGAGCAAAACCACTTGGAATATTTGGAACACAATAGTGTATCACATTGTGTTTTATAAAAATGGGTTGTTCATGGCTTGTTAATTCACTGGTTTCAAAACAACCTCCCCTGTCAATGGCTACATCGATAATAACACTGCCTACTCGCATTGATTCAACAATTTCTTCTGAAACAACAATTGGTGCTCTACCATATTCGTTACTTAATGCACCAACCGCAACTTCACAAGTTTTAAGTTGCTTTGCCAAAATTTTAGGTTACGATGCTCTCCTTAATCTTGGAGTGGGGCAGTTCAATGGCCGGCAACAGCGCCTGATTGGCGTTGCGAATCCGGGTCAGCAGGTCAGAAATCGGATCGTTCATAGAGTTACCAACTGGCTTTGGTCACGCCCGGAATCAAGCCGTTGAGGGCGCCTTCGCGGAAGGTCATGCGCGAGCAGCCGAACTTGCGCAAATAGCCGTGGCGGCGACCGCTCATCGAGCATCGGTTGACCAACCGCGTCGGGCCGGCGTTACGCGGAAGTTTGGCCAAACCGGCATAGTCGCGCTTAGCCTTTAACTCGGCCCGGATAGCGGCGTACTTCTTCACCGTTTCGGCCTTCTTCTTATTCCGTTCAATCCATGCTGTCTTAGCCATAATCAATTACTCTGCTTTATCTGCCTTTTGCTCAATCTCAGTTGCTTTGGCCCGCTTCGCTTCGGGCAGCTTCTCATCCCCGATCAGCCGGTTGGGCCAGAGGTTGGTCACCTGGATCTCAAGCTGGTTTTGACCCACTCTGGCCGCAGATGTGATTTCGACACGAAACGGCGGCT
>JAPLER010000390.1 GCA_026391115.1 Bacteroidota bacterium
ATATTATTGGTTGTACCAGCTGTAGTTAATGCAAAAAAATTGTTACCACTTATTTTGATATCAGTATAGTTACCACTTGTTGTTAACTTGGTTGCAGTTGCAGCAGTTGTAGTAGTTGCATAAACATTACCACTAGCAATAAAGTAAATAGTTTGCGATGTAGTATGATAAGCTAGTTTATTAATACTACTTCCGTAAGCAGCAGTTGCATTGGCTGATGGCAATACAGTAAAACTACCAACACTTGCAGTGCCAGTACTTGGAAAATTACCTGTTGCATAAAAGATAGAATTGGCACTTTCGGTAGCTACTAAAATTCTAAAAGAATCGCTTGTACCAAATTGCCCACCAGTAATTGCATTAATTCTTCCACCATAAACATCTTCTACAGTTGTAATGCTTCCTGGTGCTTGTGCAAATATTGTTTGGAATATCATCAAACAAATTGCGAGTGTAGTTAACTTTTTCATATTATTATGTTTTTTTGTTAGCACAAAACTCGCACTTGCAGCAAGGCACGCGTTCACCCATAAGTATGATTTAGTAAAAAGTCAATCAAAATCACCCAAAAGAACTAGTGGCAATTTAATTGTAGAAAATGATTTATCAGGCTATATAAAACAATAGCTATTTTTGATAACAAATACAATGAATGTTTAACACTCTTTTAAAGAAATTAATTAAAGCAGCGGGTGGCAGGGTTAAAATGATGATGGCTATTATTGGCTTATCTGTAGCTACTTTACTCATACTTTTCTCGGTGCAATTGCAAGCCAATTATTACGATTTATTAAATGCCAAAAATAATCAGGATAGTATTACCAATTTTTTAGTTATTAATAAAGTATTAAACAATGAAACCATTGGCAATACTGGCATTACAACTGATAATGTAGCTGATTTTAAAAAGCAAAATTTCGTACAAGAAGTCAGTATTATTACTCCTAGTCGCTTCAAGGCATCATTGCAAAGCAATAGCGAAAGGTTTCCTTTTTATACTGATATTTCTTTTGAAAGTGTGCCATCCTCTTTTATTGATGTAAATACAGCTAATTGGAACTGGACTGAAGATGCAGATTTTGTGCCCATTATTGCCCCAAATATGTTTTTGGACTTTTACAATTTTCAGTTTGCCTTTAGCCAAAATATGCCTCAGCTTACACCTGACATTGTAAAGATGATTGTATTTAATGTAAATGTGCAAACTGCCATTGGCAATAAACAATACAAAGGCAGAATTGTGGGTTTTAGCAATAGAATCACAAGCTTGTTAGTACCACAAGAGTTTATGACTTGGGGCAATCAATTTACTTCTGGTAAAGCAGCACAGCCTAGCCGATTAATTATAAAAACCAAAGATCCTGGCAACCCAGTATTGGTAAACTATTTAGAAAAAAATGGATACACCACCGATGCCGATAAAACAAGATTTAGCAAGTATAGAAAAATAGTAAACACTGTAGTATCTATCAGTTGGATTACAGGTGCAATTATGCTGTCATTTGCCTTACTTATTTTTACATTGTTTATACAACTTACAGTTACCGCGTGCAAAAACGAAATAGCTTTATTAATAACACTTGGCACAGCACCTAAACAACTAGAAAAGTTTTTAATGAAGCAGTTTTTTCCAGCCAATATTATCATCATTTTCATTTGTACATTAGTGATTACTATACTGCAATTTTTCACAAGTCAGTGGTTACAAAAGCTCAATATGTTTGTTAGTAACTACATTTCTATATACACCATTATTGTTGCTCTTGTTTTGCTTTGTGTGTTATGGATAGTTAATAAATTTACTGTAAGAAAATATGTTTATAAACAACCCTAGTATATAGGCAAATACTATTTCTTGGAACTAACCCAAAAAATAAAGTGGGTATCATCTAGTCTTCAAATACATAATACAACCCAACAACAATAACTGCAATAGCTAAAGAAGTTAAACCATACAATATAACATTATAAAACTCTGGAAATGGGTTTAATATGGTAAGTGTACAACTTAAAAAGCCCAAAAAAGCACCAACAACCATAAAGCAAAAACCTATGAATTGACGCTTGTTTCTCTTTTGTTTTTTATAGGCTACAATATAATCAGCAACCACCGATGTATTGTAACCCATTGCTAATAATTTTTCTTCAACGGTAGCTATAGAATATTTTTCGTTTAGCCAATTCTTAATAATACTAGTATCAATGGCATTGTTAGTGTTCATAGCAAGCATTTAAATGTCAAACAAAATCGTTAATAAAAGTAGTAGTTTTAATTATTACTTTAATTTTCATATTGCATATTTTTAAACCCATTGTGATAATTAATTAGATAAATTTGTGCAACATTATTTATGACACTATCTAAACCAAAGGCATACTTCTTATTGCAAATTGTATTTGCAGCAGTGCTATTACTTTACCAGTTAATGTGGTTTATAAGCCCTATTGTAAAAGGTAATATCTATGAGCATAATGTGCAGAGTTATACTAGAACTGGCGGTAAAGCCATTGTGTACGATATTGAGTATTTTGTAGATGGTGAAAAATATTTTGTAAGAGAAAATGTTGCACCATTGACGGACGAGATAAGGTATAATTTTTTGTTTCATAGTTATGCCACATTGAATCATACCGATTATTTATGGACGCCGATTATTACTATTTACGTCATTTTATTTTTAGTTTCAACTATTATTTTTTTACCAGTAAAAAACAATCAGATCATTGCCAATGGGTCATTGATTTTCTTATCATTCAAAAAGCCATTTATTAAAATTAACCCCAAGTAACAAGTTGGCTTTGATGTATTAGTGATTTTGCAAATCGCATTTTATTGAAACAGCAATAAAATAGAAGCCAACATTTACCATCACTTAAAAATATTTTAAACGAATTATAATGTTACAAGTGCTTATCCAACATATATTTGGTGGCTAAATTTAAAAAGTATGGAACTAAATACAACTATGTTATTGGCTGTTTCAGTAACTGCATTTTGTATTATACTAAAATTTTTATTGTGGTTAAGAATTGGCGATTATAATGTATCTGGATTTTTGGGTAGTTTTTTACATTTCTTCTCAACGCACGAAGCTTATGATACTGAAAAAAAAGGCGAGGCCACATTTATGAAACTTAACAACAAACTAAATA
>JAPLER010000337.1 GCA_026391115.1 Bacteroidota bacterium
TTATTACAAGCAATCAATATAACCAAATTATTCAGCAATATAAAGCATTAGAAGACTTGTTATAAAACCTTGAAAAAACAAATAATATATATATCAATAGCTGCTTTGCTACTTATTATAGTAGCTTTATTTGTTTTTTATAAACCCCAAAAGGAATTTGATAAAAAAGTGACTTTTTCTTATAAAGAAAAAAGACCTTATGGTGCTTATATATGCTATAATTCTTTAAAAACTTTTTACAAAACCAATGATATTAAAGTTGAAAAGCAAGCACCAGAAGGGTGGATGAGTTTTGATTCAGTTTATACGGATCGAACTTTATTATTTATACTTGCCAAACAATTTAACCCAAGCGAATACGAGCTAAATAAATTGTTTGATTTTGTTTCAAAGGGTAATTATGTTTTTATTAGTAGTTTGACTTTTAACGAAACATCGCAAAAGTTTTTTGAGTTTCAAAACAATAGCTTGTTTGAAGAAACTAATAACTATGATACTGCATCAAAAAAAGTAATACTGAAATCTCCTTTTTATGTAAGTAAAGACAGTGTTTTTATTAACCAGGGGTTTTCGAATAATACGTATTTTGAAACTTATGATACTGCAAGGTTTTCTGTTTTAAGTACAAATGAAATTGGTAAACCCAACTTCTTAAGAGCCAAAGTGAATAATGGTGCTTTTTGCATTAGTACTAATCCCTTTTTGTTTGCAAATTATTTTATACTGAATGATAATAATAGAAGTTATTATCAAAAAACTTTATCAGCTATTCCAGATAGCGTAAAACATATAGTTTGGGATGATTATTATATGTATAGAAAAGAAGATTATGATGATAAAAAGGAAGGTTCATTGTTACGAGTATTGTTTCAATACGATAGTTTTAGTTGGGCATTTTGGTTAGCAATTATTTTATTTGGGTTGTATTTGATTATTTATATAAAACGAAATCAACGATTTGTTAATAAAGTCGAATCAAATAAAAATGATTCATTGTATTTTGCTCAAACTATTGGTAGGCTTTACTTCGAGAAAGGGGATCATACTAATCTTGCACGCAAAATGTCTGCTTATTTTTCAGAACATATTCGTAGTAAATATTTAATTAATACATCAAACTTGAATAATGAGTTTATTGAAAAATTGAGTGCGAAATCGGGATATGAAATTGAATTCACTAGAGAACTTGTTCAGTCGATCAATAATATAGCAAACCAAGAATCTATTTCTCAAAATCAACTTAACGAATATTATTTATTACTTCAAAAATTTTATAAACACACCACCTAATGGAAGAAAATATATTTGAACAAAGAAACAATTTGTAGCAAAAACTGTTACTGCTAAACTTGTTGCAAAGAGTATTGATGTTAAATTTAGTCGTATTCAATTTACGCCAGACCTTATGCCAAGCGATGTTTTGGGTACATCGATTTTTAATCCTAATACATCAAAATTTGAATTTAAGAAAGGACCTGTATTCAGTAATATAGTATTGATTGATGAAATTAACAGAAGTCCTGCAAAAACACAAGCAGCTTTATTTGAAATAATGGAAGAAAGGCAGGTTACAATTGATGGCAATACTTATCAATTAGAAGCTCCATTTATTGTAATTGCTACTCAAAATCCCATTGAATATGAAGGGACATATCGTTTGCCAGAAGCACAACTAGATAGGTTTTTGTTTAAAATACAAGTTCCATATCCAAGTGCTTTGCAAGAAGCAGATATATTAAACAGGTTCCATAATATGGGTTCAGCAAATCCATTTGATGCTATACAAGCAGTTTTAAATGCCGAACAAATTAGAGATATAAGAATTTTAGTTAAGCAAACAGTTATCGATGAAAAATTGTTGCACTTTATAGCACAAATAACTACTACAACTCGTAATCATAAGTCTATATATTTAGGAGCTTCTCCACGTGCTTCATTGGCAATTATGAATGCATCAAAGGCAATAGCAACAATGGCTGGGCGAGATTTTGTAACACCTGATGATATTGTTTTTGTTTGCCCTTATGTGTTACGTCATCGTATTTTATTAACACCAGAAAAGGAAATGGAAGGCGTAACAACTAATGATGTTGTAAAGCAAATTATCAGTGGTATTGAAGTGCCAAGATAATTTATTGCTCTAAATAAAAGTCCTTGAAACAAAGACTTCAAGGACTTTTATAATAATAAATTAATTGCTTAATCCTTAAACAAGAAAAGTTACTTTTTCTGTTTATAAATTATGCATAGCACCTAAAACTTTTATTTTATTTGTATGTTCTAGCTTTTTAATAATGTCACTTTCTTTCTTCTTTCAATTGTATGATAGATATTTTCTGATGCAACTTTATTTACAAAATTCTTATTGCTTCCTGTTCTATTTTCTGTAATAGCTTACTCGCTTTCTATGGCTGGATTTACTTTATCTAGTAATGTATTTAAGTTGCCCATTTTTAAGTGATTGCAGGCTCCAATTAATGCTGCACTTTTAGTATAAATTAACATTACGACAAACTTTACACATGCAACTTTGGTCGCAAATTCCATACTATCCAATATGTCTTCATTTAAAATATTATCGCGATTCGCACACTTAAAATATTCGTACTGTTTTACTTTTTATTAATTAAAGAATCTTTTGTTGATCCAGTAACAGTATCAGTTTCTATAGCAATCGTTGTGTCAGTATTAAAGCGAACAATATTTTCAACTTCTAGCTTACCTTCTGGTATTAATGCTGCCCTGGAAAATTTGGAAAACTTCATCCTAGAAAATCTAGAAAAAGTTTCATCTTCAATTGCACTTAGTTCAGTTGATGCTTTGATTTTCACTAACCCTTTTTCTTCTTTTATGGGTGGTTCAGAAGGGTTGATTTCTCCTCTGCTAAAGTCAGTAAATTCGATGTCTTTTGAACTATCTTTTGTGCTATTTTCTAAATTCG
>JAPLER010000130.1 GCA_026391115.1 Bacteroidota bacterium
AATTATTTAATAACAATTTAAAAAATGTAGCTTAAAGCTCTTGAAAATTTTGTCCACTTTTTATTTGGAAGTTCACAATTACATTTGCCACTACTGGAGTTATGGGGCTTCTTTATGCCTATGGATATGCAAAAACTTTTTCTCTATACATACCTTGTGCAATTCATCTGGGCTGGAACATAACCCAAGGCTTTATTTTTTCACAAGGGCCAATCGGAAATGGAATATTCATACAAGTTTTACCGCAACCTGTTGTAACAGTTTCATATTTTGCTTATTTCACTATCCTACTTTTTCCGATGTTAAGTGCCATATTTATTAATTGTATTTTATTAAAAAAGCACGAGCAAGCCCTAATCAATATCTAAAAGCACCTGCAAATAACATAGGGTTTTGTGCAAGCAGGGCTTGAAGTTCAAACTTCGGCTTTAGCATCGCTGTACTTTTGTTGGAGCTTGAATGTTGCCTGAGCATTTGTTCTTTATTATGCTTTAGTTCGGGCTTGCTCATTTTCATAAATAGCATCAATCAACAAGTTATTATTATCAGCAGCTGTAGTGGCAAGTACATCGCATCTGTTATTATACGCATTGTTTGCGTGCCCCTTTACCCAATGCATTTTTACAGTAAAATCTTTTGCTAATTGATAATACTGCAACCAAAGATCTTTATTTTTTTTACCACCTTTAAAGTCAGTTTTTATCCAAGTATCCAACCACTTTTTATTAATACTATTTACCACATATTGGCTATCGGTAAAAACATTTACCTCAATTTTTTTTTTGGTAAGATGTTGCAAGGCAACTATTACAGCCAATAGTTCCATTCTATTGTTTGTAGTTAATCTGTAACCAGCACTCAATTCTTTAGCCTTGTTGCCCCACAGCATTACAACGCCATAACCACCAGCACCAGGATTACCTCGTGCTGCACCATCAGTATATATGTGTAATTCGTTCAAAAGGTTTGTTTATGGGTTACACTTTTTAATAACTATAAATTAAGCAACTATTTCAACAATATTTGTTTTAGGCAAGTTAGCATTGCGTATAGCAATATGGCGTACAGCATTACTAGCAAAATCTATAAATGGTTGTTTAGCTAAAGCATCGTTATTTATCATAGCTGGTTTCCCTTCATCTCCAGCTTCTCTTATACTTTGTATCAAAGGTATTTGTCCTAGAAAGTTTAAGTCATATTCCTCTGCTAAATTTTTACCACCTTCTTTACCAAAAATATAATACTTATTTTCTGGTAATTCGGCAGGAGTAAAGTATGCCATATTTTCAACCAAGCCAATAATAGGCACATTGATTTGTGCTTGTGCAAACATTGCAATACCTTTTTTTGCATCTGCCAATGCAACAGGTTGTGGCGTTGTAACAATTACAACACCTGTAACAGGCACAGTTTGCATAATGGTTAAATGTATATCGCCAGTGCCTGGTGGCATATCAATTACTAGATAATCCAATTCGCCCCAATCTACTTCTGTAATAAATTGTTTAATAGCACTACTAGCCATTGGTCCACGCCATACCACAGCATTTTTTTCATCAACCAATAAACCAATACTCATTAGTTTAATGCCATGTTGTTCCAATGGCATAATCATTCCTTTGCCATCAACATCTTTCATCATAGGGCGTTGTCCACGCACACCAAACATAATAGGTACGCTTGGTCCATAAATATCTGCATCCATCAAGCCCACTTTTGCACCACCATTTGCCAATGCCAATGCTAAATTGGCTGCAACTGTACTTTTGCCTACACCGCCTTTACCACTTATTACAGCTATTATATTTTTTACATTTGGTAATACAGCATTGTCTTTTCTATTGCTAGTTGTATTGCTTGTGAAATTTACTTTTACCACAGCATCTTTATTTACCAAAAGTTTAATAGCATTGGTACTTGCATTACTCATCATATCTTTCATTGGACAAGCAGGCGTTGTAAGCACAATGGTAAATGATACATTATTGCCGTCAATAGCAATGTTTTTTATCATATTAAGGGTTACAAGATCTTTGCCTAAATCTGGTTCTTGTACGTTAGAAAGGGCTTTTAGTATATCTGCTTCGGTCATTATCTAAAATTAAAATATTTGTTAAAAATTATTAAGGTGGCAAATGTAACAGTTGAAATAATAAATTTGTACTCTAATCCCAAAGGAGGGAATTATTATGAAAATATTTTTTAAGTCGTTTTGTTGTGTAGCTGTGTTGTTTTTTGCAAATAAAAATTTTGCTCAAGCCACAGAAAAAAAAGATACTGTAATACAATTATATGGTGTTGTTATGACAGCAGATAGTTTGCAGGCTGTACCTGGTGTAAGTGTTTTAGTAGTAGGCAAAGGAAGAGGTACAATAACTAATGCTTCAGGTGTATTTTCAATTGCAGTTTTAAAGGGAGATAAAATTAATTTTGTATCTGTTGGTTACAAAGAGAAAACAATTGCTATACCTGCCAACTTAGATGGAGATGAATATAGCCTTATTCAACTTTTGGTAAGCGATACAACTTATTTACCTGCAACTATTATTAAACCCAAACCATCAAGAGAGCAATTTGAAAGAGACTTTGCTAACGTAAGAACAGATGATGATGCTTATGAAATAGCACGTCAAAATACCGAAGAAAGTAAAATGCGTGCAATAATGGCAACTTTACCTGCCGATGGGAGAGAAGCTGTAAACTTTCAATTTAAACAACAAGCGGTGAAATATTATTACGCTGGTCAAATTCCTCCTCAAAACATATTTAATCCTTTGGCTTGGGCCGACTTTATTAAGTCTTGGAAAAGAGGTGATTTTAAAAGAAAGAAGTAAGCTAACTAGCCTCTAAATAGTTTGATAATTTAAGCAAAATGTCTCTTCTGCTAATTTCAATATTTGAATATTAACAAAAGAGACATTTTTTGTAGACTAAACTTAAACAATTTGTAGTAACTAAGAAATTTGCTATTAAGGTCTGTTTTTACCAAACATTGGAAAGCTGAATTTAATACCAAAATTATCACTGGTCTTGTTGCTGGTAAAGGCTTTTACAAAATCTATTCTAAATACTTTCAATATATTTTCTACACCAATTAAGGCTTCATAATAACCAGCTTTTTCGTCATTATTATACAACACATTTGTACCCACTACAAAAAACCAATTCAGTTTCTTAAATAATGGAATTTTATTGGTTAGCAAACCGTTTAAATGATATTCAATATGTGCTTCAGTGTATAATCTACTGGTATTACTAAACATATAATAAGGCATCAATTGAAAACTATTTAAGTACTCGCTAGCAGACGAAATTTGATTTCCTAAAACGTGATTCATATCAATAACTGAAATTGCTGTATTGTGTGCAAAGCCTGCTGCTCTGAGCTTATAGTTAATTTTTCCACCCAATTTTAAATTGAGATTATCATTTACTGTAAATGCCCATTTGCTATAATCTACATCGCTACCTAATACACTTGGAATACCCTGTGTAAATGAAAAATTGAATGTTGGATATCTTGAGCCTATATTAATTTTTCTATCAGGAAACTCAATATATCTAGCACCAGGACGCCAAGTAAGATTTGCATTTATACTAAATGCTTTGTGTGCAACAATTTGTTGTAATGGTGCAGGATAGTTTGGTGTAAATGTTTTGTTGTCAAAAGTCCTCCAAGAATAATTGGTTGTGTTTTCTAATGGAATTCTATCTTGATATTGAACAGATGTTTGTAAGGTTAAACCATTGTTTAAACCTTTTGTAAAATCGGCTTTAAAAAACTTGGCTTCATAAATTTTCATATAATTATTTTGCCACCGCAAAGTAGATAAAGTGTTGTCAAAAACATCAATTGGATCATTTTTATCAAATTGAAAAACGGTGCTTCCAAATTTTACATTTAGCGTTGTTAAATATTTTTTTCTAAAATCTATGTATGTGTTTATACTTGGATTAAAGTGTTTGTTACTAAATCCATATCGCAGAATTGGGTTAATAGCTATTCTACTTTTATTAGCATATTCTTTATTGTAATGAATATTTACATTTGCCACCAAACCCTCTACAGTGTTGAATTGTAATAAACTTGTCAATAAAGGCTCTATATAAAAATTGCTTTTCTTCTTTTCGTTGTTAAATGATTGTCCTCTAAAAATTAAACCACTAATGTTTAATTTATTATTCTTCTTATCAATGCTGTCAAGATATTTTGGGTCTTTATGTGCTTGTTCTAAACTATCTTTTTTTACATAATCTTTAGCCTCTGCCTCAAGCAATGGGATTGGGCGAACAGAATCCCAATAAGCTTTTGTTTTTTTATTACTGCTATCTGCAAATTTTAAAATAGTATTATCAAAAAAACCTTTTGAAAAATTGGGGTTAGTATTAAAGTTGTCATACACCTGTACAATATTTCCAAAAAAATCGAACTTAAATATTTTACCTGTAAGGTGTAATACTTGTTGTTTAATAACCCAATTGTTTTTATTGCTGGTATAAATTTGTTGAACACTTAATGTATCCAACAACTGTAACTGTTGTTGTTTTAGTAAAATCAAATTGGTACTGTGTATTCTCCACTCGTTTTCAATAATATTAATATACCCATTAAATAAGGGCTCATAAGCTCTTTTGGGAATTACTTTAATTCTGCTTATCTCTTTGCCATTTTCAAAAAAACTACCCATAAATTTATACTTATAATAGTGCAATGCGTTATCTGAAATAGGTGAAATAAAACCTCTTGGATTTAAACCTTCGCCAACATTAATAATATTATTGTAAAATGAAATAATTTGTGGGCTAGCCATTCCAAAACCATTTTGAGCTCCACTAACACGTGTAGAAATAACATCTATTTTTCTATCTCTCTTGCCATTTACATAATACTTAGCAACTGTTTCGCTTAAAAAAATCATTTTCTTTTTGCTAGTATCTCCATCTTCAAAATCTACTTTTGATCCAAAGAATTTATCAGGAAAATCTCTTAATTGAATTTGCCCTTTTACATAAACATCTGTTTCAAATTTCTTTATTTCATATAAATGTTCTTCTCGTGTTTTAATAGCATTTCTAATGATTTCATAAGCTGGGTCTTCGCCACCAGGCTTTAAAACAATACCTTCCATTGTATAATTTTGTTCAATCATTTCAACATCAAGTTGTAGTATTTGTTTTTTTATGCTAATGCTTTTTTCAGTTGTTTTAAAACCTACGTGTTGGAACACAACTGTATAATCACCTTCATCCAGACTTAAAAAGTAAATACCATTTTCATTAGCAGTTGTGCCTTTGGTAGTGCCTTTAATTAAAATAGATGCGTGAGATAATGCATTTTTTTTATTGTCTGTGATTTTACCTGTTACAACTGTTGCAGAAGAAATGTAAACAATACTCAAGAAAAATAGGGTAGAAAGTAGTTTCATATTTGTGGTTTAAAGCGAAGTAAATGGAAACCAAGTAAGTAGGCAAGTAGATTAACTTTTTTTAACATTACTTTTAGATATTTCAAGTTGATTTTATTGTAAAATAATATGTTAATTAAATTTATTTTGCTCAATTAATTGCACACTCCTATCTTCGCCACCCAAATTATTTAAGGAGGTATATTTATTATGTTAATTATTGATTCAAAAGACTGCGAAAACATTGATAAGGCTTTAAAAAAGTACAAAAAGAAGTTTGAAAAAAGTAAGACTCTTTTACAATTAAGAGGACGTCAAACTTTTACCAAACCTTCTGTTGTTCGTAGAGAAGAAGTATTAAAAGCAATTTACAAGCAAAAGCTTGCAAGTGGTAAACTAGACTAATAAGTCTTATAGTTTTCCCCAATATATTTTAAAGTAGCCTTTATACATAATTTAGGCTACTTTTTTATGCTTATCACTTTCACAAATCCTCATATTAACCTTTTTTTTCAGTATCTGCAATTCGAAAAAAGATACTCGGAACATACCATAATCTCATACAAAACCGACATTCTACAATTTCAAGATTTTTGTATTACATCTTTTGAGGTTGATGATATAACTACAGCTAACGCTGCAATAGTGCGTAGTTGGTTGGTGCAGCTAAAAGAAAATGATATATCATCAAAAAGTATTAATAGAAAAATATCTACGCTAAAATCTTTTTACAAATATTTACAAAAACAAAAAGTTGTAAATGATAATCCTTTAAGCAGGGTGATATCTCCAAAAGTACCTAAACGATTACCCAATTTTGTTGAAGAAAAAGATATCAATACTTTATTTGAACACGTTGAATTTACTGATGATTTTGAAAGCCAAACGAAACGACTGGTACTATTACTTTTTTATAATACAGGTATTCGTTTAAGCGAGTTAATTAACTTGCAGATAGGGCAGATAGATGAAAGCTACAATCAAATAAAAGTGCTGGGCAAGGGCAATAAGGAAAGAATAATTCCTGTAAATCAAATATTGTTAAACGATATTAAAAAAGTAATTGCACAACGGCCAGAAACCAATGTAAACAATGTATTTGTAACTGAAAAAGGAAAAGCATTGCAACCAAGATATGTGTATGGTTTTGTAAAACAATACTTGAGTTTAGTAACTACAATTAAAAAGAAAAGCCCACACGTATTAAGACACAGCTTTGCAACGCATTTAATGAATAATGGAGCTGAGTTAAATGCAGTTAAAGAATTACTTGGACACAGCAGTTTGGCTGCTACACAAGTTTACACACATAATACTATTGAGAAGCTAAAAGAAGTTTTTGCAAAAGCACATCCCAAGGCGTAGAATATTTTTTTAAATTTTACGTTTTTTTGTAGGAGTAATTCAAATAACCCCTACATTAGTATCTCCAAATTGAAATAAGCCTATATAAAAAATCTACACACTAATAATTTATTTTTTCACCTCTAAAAAAATGTTTATGACAGTTAACATTCATTCAGTGCATTTTGATGCAGACTTAAAATTAGAAGAGTATGTAAGTAAAAAAGTTCAAAAACTGACGCAGTTTCACGACAAAATTTTAACGGTTGATGTGTATTTAAAATTAGATAATGTCGTCCATCAAATAAAAGATAAAATTGCCGAAATAAAAGTACACGTTCCTAAACACGATTTCTTTGTAAAAGTATCATCTAAATCTTTCGAAGAATCATTTGATGAAGCATTAGATTCTATCATTAATCAAATTAAAAGAAGAAAAGAAAAATTAGCAGCATAAATAAAATTGTAAGCTATATAAAAAAACCTCGAAGCAAAGCTTCGAGGTTTTTTTATTATTAATAGCATCTGCTAAAACGCTATTAAACTTTAGTTCTTTTTAGGCTCTTCAACTTTTACTGGTGCTTGTGCAGGAGCAGGTGCTGTATCGCTAACATCTAATACTTCAATATCAAATATTAAACTAGAATTTGCAGGTATTTCCTGATTAGCTTGATCTCTATATGCCAATGCAGCTGGAATCAAAATTCTTCCTTTTGCACCTTTGCTAAAGTATTTTAAACCATCTTCAAAACCTGGAATAGTGCCACCTTGTCCAAATACAACATCAATAGGTTCTTTATGTCTAGCATCAATACCCATATTAGCATCAAATACTTTTCCGTTTACTAAATAGCCTCTATACATCACTTGTGCGTGTTTACCATCAACTGGTTTTGCACCTGTACCTTCTGTGGCAATTTCAACTAAAGTCCCTAATGGAGATTGCACTGTTTTAATGTTGTTTTTTAAAGCATACTCTTTTAGTTCAGTAACTTGTTTATCAAAAGCAGCTTTGTTTTTTGTTAAATAGTCTTTTAAGTCTTGAGCAGCTTTTTCCTTCATCTCTTTCATTTGTTTTTCCATTTCTTTCATTTGCAACTCTCTAGCTTTCACCATAGTTGCTTCTCTATCTGGCTTACAAGCAGTTTCATTGGCATAAACTTTAACTACTTCAAGTTTGCCTTTAATGGTTTCTCCTTTAAGAAATAAAGGGTTGTACTCTAGTTTTTTCATTTTTACCAAAGTGTCAATACTCATTACAAATTCTGCTTTATCACCTTCGTGTAATTTAGGCAATAATTCGCTAAAGTCGTATGCATTAATTTTAGTAAAATCTAAAGGTAAAAACTCTGGTGTTTTTTTATAGGTGCTAAATAAAACACTATCTTTTTTGCCCACTTTAAATTCAATATTAAATTGAATCCATTCACCACTTCTTAATGTGTCTTTGCCCTTACCTCTTGTAATTTTATAGGCCATTCCACTTGCAGTTTTTTCGTATTTGCTACTGCATGCAGTAAGCATAATAATTGCAACAACTACAATTGCAACTTTAATTTTTGTTAAGCTCTGTTTCATATTGTTTTATAACTGTTAAAAAATAATCGTATGTTTTTTCTAAACTATCGCTGCTTCTTCCACCAGCAGCCATTTTATGTCCACCGCCTTCAAAATGTTTTCTTGCAAATTCATTTACATCAAATCCATCTTTGCTTCTAAAACTCCATTTTCTCTCTTCATCTCTATCTATTACAATTGCAGCTAACTTAATACCAGTAATGCTTTGCAAGTAATTTACCAAACCTTCGGTATCGCCAGTTTTAATATCATACTTTTTTAAATCGTATTTAGGAATACACATTACAGCAGTGTTGTATTCATAGTAAACTTCCATTCTATTTAATAAAGCATTACCAATAAAACGTAATCTATTTTCTAAAAAACTATCAAAAATATTATCGTGTATTTTGGTGTGGTTAATTCCCAAATCTAAAAAAAAAGCCACCATTCTATGTACACTTGCTGTAGTACTAGAAAATCTAAATGAGCCAGTATCTGTCATTGTACCTGTATATAAACAAGTAGCAATATCTTTATTGATTAAAGATTGATGACCAGCAGCAACTATAAAATCATATATCATTTCGCAAGTACTACTTTTTGTTGTATTGCTTATGCCATAAACAAATGCATCTTCTTGTGGTTGTTGATGATGATCTATTAATACCTTGATGGCACTTGCACTGCTAATACTGGGTTCTAAATGTTTTATTCGAGAAAGTGTATTAAAATCTAAACAAAAAATAACAGTAGCTGCTGCAATAATTTCTTTTGCTTTATGTTGTTCTTTCTCAAAATCAATTACTTTATCTGCATCTGGCTCGGATTCAATTCGATATTCTACGTCTGGTATACCAGCATCTTGTGTTTCAGATAATTTAGGGGCTTTGGGCAATTGCCAATTAGTAATTAGAAATTAGTAGTTAATTGAAATGATAGTAGTAATAAAATATGTATTTAACTTAACAAAATATTAGCCAATGTTTCCAACGTTACCATTGGCTAACTTTTATAATAAATGTTGCTAAGGGAGGTTAAAGTATCTGATAATTTATAGAATGTTTGAAAAAGAGGGGCTGTGTAGAAACACTACCCCGTTTTTAAAATCCAATATCCTATGAAAAACCGAAACGAAATAAGGTCTTGTATTGTAGTAATAAATACTGTGAATAATTATTCAAAACCAATTATTTAGCAACTGATTTTGTGAATAAAAAAATCACTTAGTTATAAAAAGATTGTTTAGGATACAAATGCTCTAATTGCTAAACTGCCTTGTTCTGTTGATCTTCAAATCTCTTAACATACCACTTTTGGGGCTAATTGTAATACTAAACGAACGCAAAACATTTATTGGTGTAACATTAATACTCAATTGCCAGCAATGCATTTCTCTGGATACAAAAAAGTTAAGTTGTTGTAGCTTACTTGTTGTAAAATCATAATAACCAGTTGCACCCATTTTCCATTTTGGGCTAAGGTTAAAGTCTCCATTAAAACTCATACTACTATTAGAGTTGGTTTCAAAACCACTATAATCTTTTTTGGGTACACGTGTAAAGTTTAAAGAATAGCTAAGACTTAAAGTCCAAGGTATATTAAAATCAGTAAACTCTGCCGGGTTACTTCTTGCATATTCCACCTGTCTTTGCTGTTCATCAGGCGTCATAAACGGGTCATTAGGATTTGTTTTCTGATTGGCTTTTTGGGTATCTGTTGGTTTGCTTTTAAGTTGTGTACTTATAGCAACATTGCCACCTGTTATTCTACCCAAACTAAATTTATCATTATGCCACATTAATGTCTTTTTTAAATTACCTGCACTGTCTGTGTTATAAGGATTAAGAACTGCACCAGCTGATATATTTATTTTTTCAAATAAATTGGTTGCCAGCCTCATACTAAATGGTTGCAAAGCAAAACTATCTGCTGCAAGATTGTATGAACTTTAAATATTAAATACATCTAATAACCTTACTTTCTTTGTTTTTTTGCCACTAGTATCCGTTTTATCCTTCACTTTCATTTCTACTAAATTATCAATACCAAATGAAATGCTACCTTGTGTAGAAACAAAATCTACTCTACCGCCTGTTACTCTATCTATATTCACTTTTCTGCCAGTAGTATCTATTTGTACACTATATAAATAACTTGAAATAACATCTGGTGTATAATTAAATCCAATACTAGGGCGAATTTCGTGGCGAATAGATTTAATACTTTTTGAATGTTTAAAAAGATATGTACCAAAAATTCTGGTGCTTAACGATAAACCAAAACCAGTTGTAGGCCTACGAACAAATTGTTTTGAAATAGATGAGTCAATTTTCTTTGTGTTGTTATTCCATTTTCTTACAAAACTTCTATCGTACCAATTTTCATTGTATGATATAGATGGAGAAATTGTAATTGGCCCTAACGATGGTAAGGCAATAGAAATAGGAATATTATGCGTAGCATTCCACTGCATTGTATCTAATAAATGAGTTATACTAATGGCACTATCGTAAAAGCCAATATTGTTACTAAAACTACCACCATAGCCAACGCCAATGTTCTCATACCATTTTGTTTTACCCACTTTTTCTTTCTTTTGAAATGGATAAAAAGTAACTACATTAAAACTTACAGTAGGCAATTGTAAACTTACACTTCTGTCTGTTGCATTTTGATTGTGATTGATGTTGAGCGATAAATTAGATTTTCCATTAAAATTTTTGCTGTAACTAATGCTTGAGTTAATCCTGTTATTAAAATTAACGTAGGGATTATTTAATACAGTTCTATTAAACTTGGTACTACCAAAATGTACGTTAGCACCAAAAGTTGTTCCTGGCCTTGCTTTGCTGTCTCTATTATGATTCCAGGTTACATCAAAAGTTTTAGTACCGGTAAATTCTTCTTTTGTGCCAGTAGATCTGTTTAATGCCTTTGTATTTTGTACAGTAATATTCATCATTCCATTGTACTTGTAACGTACAATATATTTTGGATTTACATTTACACTCCACCCACCATAACTGTATAAATTAGTTCTTAACGTTACGTCAAAATGATCGTTCAATACTTTATAATAGCCTAATCCTTCCAATCCAATTCCATAATCTTCGCTTGTGGTAAATTGTGGAGCCAACACACCTGAATGTCTTCCTCTGTTTAATGGATAAATACCAAAAGGAATTCCAATAGGCATTGGCACGCCTTCAAACTCAGGAAATGCAGGACCGCTTACTGCCAACTTGTTATTGATCATCTTCATTTTGTTGGTTCTAAAAGCAAAATGTGGTGTATCTAAATTACAAGTTGTAAATCTGGCTTTATAGCCATAAAAAGAATTTGAATCAACTTTTTTTAGTATTTGTGCATTTACAAAAAGCTCTCCTTCGGTATAGTAAGCATTAACTGTTCTTCCTTTTTGGGTTTTAAAACTATACTCCAATGTATCTGCATAGGTAGTATTTTCTCCATCCTGCATTTTGGCTTTATTTAATGGATTTTTTGTACTATCCATTGCACCAAAAGCTCTTACTGTTTGCTTGCTACCATTGTATTGTATAGTATTGGCGTCAAGGTCAATTGTAGAATATTTTACATTACTTTTGCCATATAAAAAAAATTCTCTTGTTGCCATAATTAAAACACCAGAATCTTGTGCTTTATATTTTACAGGAGCGTCTAGTGAGTCTTTAGAAAGTTTTAAACTATCAATAGAATTAATTTGTTTAATGCCAAGTTGTTTTTTGGTGCTATCTTCTACCAGATTATTTGCTAATGTTATTGCTGAATTTTGATTTGTAACTACTTGCTTATTTTCTAAAAGTTTTGTTAATTTTTTCTCGGCTTGCTTCTTTTGTGAAAAAGATTGGTTTAATTGCAGCACAAATACAACAAATGTTATCATTGCTATAATACCAACCCTATATTTTACGTTATGTGTAGGCACAAGTCTATTTCTAAGTATTACAAAAATATAGGCATAAAGTTCACAGCAATTTTTAGAAACAATTTTTAACTTTTTTATAGGAATTTAACTATGACGCTTTTCAATAAAATATTATCATTTACTACACTAAGTTTGTTAATGTGCATTGCTGCTACCCATACAAAAAAAAGTACTGGTAATGTCAAACAAAAACAAGGAGTAAAGCGTGTAGTAATAGATGCTGGACATGGAGGTGTAGATATTGGAGCTAGAGGTAGTTATTCTAACGAAAAAACGATTTCGTTACAAGTTGCGTTAAAGTTAGAACAAGAAATAAAAAAGCAAATGCCTGATGTGGAAGTGTATATGACAAGAACCACAGACATTTTTGATAACCCAAAAGTAAAAGCCAATAAAGCCAATGCTGCTAAGGGAGATTTATTTATTGCCATACACTGCAACGATGCTGGTCCAATAAGACACAGCGAGTTTGTAGGTTATAAAACTGTAAAATATAAAAAGGGTAAAAAATGGAAAACACGCCAGGAAAAACAATATAGAACTTATACCACACCCAACCCAGCTAAAGGCACTGAAACATTTATTTGGGGAGTTGGAAAAAATGAACAAAAAGCACAAGCACTTAGAGATTTTGATGAAAGTGTAAATGACTCAACCATTGCAGAGGAAAATAAAAAAATGAACGACCCAGAGCAAATTGCTATGGTTAGTTTAAAAATGAGCCAATATGCCGAACGTAGCAGAAACCTGGCTTTTAGTGTGCAAGATGAGTTTGTAAAAGTAGGCAGGGTAAGTAGAGAAGCTAAACAAAGACAAGTAGGCATTTGGGTATTACAAGCAGTTGCTATGCCTGCAATACTTGTAGAGCTTGGTTTTATTAGTAATCCAGAAGAAGAAGAATATTTGAATAGCGAAAAAGGACAAAATGAATTAAGTGAATGTATTGCCAGAGCTGTAAGAGCTTATAAAGCTAATATTGAAAATAAAATGAGTAGTAACGGCGGTAAGTAATTTTTGCTATTTAGAAAAATAAAAAAGCACTGACAAGTCAGTGCTTTTTTATTAATTAATTAGTTGCAAAAAATCAGTATAAGCCTCTCTCCATTGCTGCCATTGAGGTTGTGTTGCCAAAAAATGATTGTGCATTATAAAAGCAAAATCTCCATCTACACTTTTTACAGTATTGTAATAATGCAACATTTCTTGTACAGCTTTTTCTGGGCTAAGAGTTTGCTCAAAAATGCTATTACTATCCATATAACAGAATGGATAAAGTAGTAAGTTGGTTGTTTTTTCTTCGTTTAAATTGTACCAAAAAAATGGTTTACAATAACTAGCTCTAAAACCATTACTTGTGCCATAGCCCATAGTATAATCTGCTGTAATATCTAGTTTAATTAATATTTCAAAGGTTTTTGGAAAACCAAGTTGCAAATAATGTTGGCGGGAGTTGCTAATGTTTTGATAAGAAGCTGAAGCAAGGAATTCAATCTCTTTTTTTAAAATATTACAATTGCTATTACTTACATAAGAAGGGTGGATGCCAATTTTATTTTGCTTGGAAAGTTTTTTTATTAACCCTAACATTCCTTTGCTATTGTAAATGGCATTCTTATCGTACTTGCTGCGTTGCATAGCCACAAGAAAAAAATAAATGGGTTGTAGCTGGTATTTTTTATGCAAAATTTCCAACCAATCAAATTCGTTATAAGGGTCTTTTCTGTTATTGAGCAATACATTTAGTCTTTCAAAAAAGCTACCTCTTTGGTGAACAATATCTTTTATAAAGCCACCTAAATTTCTTATGAAGGAATGATGTTTATAAGCAAATGCAATATCAATATCATAAGTTGGAACAATAGAAAATGTTGAATGTTGAATGTTGAATGTTGAATGATTTTCTAATGCTTTCAGCCACAAATTAATTAATGGCAAATGCAAAAAATTGTTTTTAAAAGCAATGCTATTTTCGTGATGATAATTACCATAAGCATCGGTTTTAAAATTGGTAGTATATTCTTCGTATCTACTTAATAAATAAAAACTAGCACTTAAAATATCGAATGGAATATCGCCATTGGTTTTAAAAATAACTGTTACACCATTCCAATCAAAACAAGTAATATCAGCATTTTCAATGCCTTTTTGCTCTAGCAAACCATAAGGCTTAATCCACAAACTTTCATCATCTAATTTGGTAGTTGAGTAATTTATTTTTTGTAATGATGAGTTTATAAAACGATGCACATCTTTTGTAATAATCACATCTCTACCTAAAATAGTTTTTGCTATATAGTCTAGCCTTGGTGTAATATGTTGTGCAAAAACTATTGTCATTATTGTGTTCTACTTATTGTTGGCAAAATATGACAATTCATTGTTAAAGTCTATATTAGTATTTTGCTCTTGAAGCAGTTTTACTTTAGTATAATATGTTTCCAGAAATTTTTGGTGTTGGTTACTTGTTGGGTTAAATGGTTTGTGGTTAAATGCTGTATTGATATCAGCAATTTCCTGCATTAGTTTTTTTGTATCATCGTTCATACAAGCATCTACAAATTTTTCCCAAACATATTGTGTTGCATAATAATTGGGATGCACTAAATCTTCTGCAAAAAATCTATAATCACGCAAATCATCAATTACCAATTCATAAGCAGGAAAATAATACAGTTGTTTAAGTCTTTCGCACAAATCATAAACAGCTTGTATTAATACAGCTTTACTGCGATTGTTGTTAATGGCACCTTCACGCAAATGCCTTACAGGACTTATTGTAAAAATTATTTTTATGTTTGGATTAAATGCTCCTAATCTATCCAGCATTGTAGCTAACACGAGTATAGTTTGATGAACTCTTAATAGTTTCTTTTCAAACCAATCACTTGGTGCTTTATGATTGTTTGCAGCAACTGTACCTACTTGTGCGTTAATAGCCTTATCTGTTAAAGTATATATCCATGCACTGCCTAGCGTTATTAAGATATAGTCTGCTTGTTTTAAAAATTGATGTGCTTCATTTGTTGTGCTATTTATTTTATCTAAAGCATCATCTGCACTTAAGCTAGAAAACCTGCTATGGTGTTGCCAACTATGCCAGGCTTCATTATAATTAAATAAATCATCTTTAGTGTAAATCTTATTTTCTATAACATTTATTATAGCTTCACTTACACGTACTGGATTAAATAAAATGCCATTTGGATTTTCGTAAACGCTGAATTTGTGTTTACTTAATTTCTCTCCAATATTTTCTGTAAAACAGCTACCCACAAGCATTAGCTTATGCTGATGTGATATTGACTGTTCAATTTTTTGTATTTCAAATTCGCTTCTAAATTTCATTGTTTTTCACGCAAAGTTGCTAAGTAACAGTGAATGCAAAGTGTTTTTTAATTGAAAATAGTATTTGCAATTTGTAAACTTTTTATCAATGCTTCTTTGTTATAATTATTAAATAAATTTTCTGCTTCAAAATGTTGAATCATCTTTTCACTATCCATATTGCCTACTAAATCATCTTGTGCCATTGGGCAACCACCAATGCCTTTTAATGCTCCATCAAATCTTTTACAACCTGCATCTATTGCAGCTTGCAACTTGCTTTGCCAGTTTGTTGCAGTGCTATGCAAGTGCACTCCAAATATGGTAGATGTGTATTTAGGAATTAATGTTGTTAATGCAAAACTAATTTGTTGTGGTGTGCCTAAACCTACTGTATCTGCTAATGAAATAATTTTTATGTCACGTTTCACCATTTCATCTGCCCAGTATAAAAGCACTTCATCATTATAAGCATCGTTATAAGGATTTCCAAAACCCATACTTAAATACACTACCAATTGTTTTTTATTTTTAATGCACAACTCTTGTATTTCATCTATACGTTGCAAACTTTCTTGTTGTGTACTGTTTGTATTACGTAATTGAAATGTAGGTGAAATAGAAAAAGGAAATCCTAAATAAGTAATCTCATCAAATGCAACAGCATCAATAGCACCGCGAGTATTGGCAATTATGGCAAGCAATTTTGAAGTTGAATTTCTTATATCTAGTTTCTTCAATACATCAACTGTGTCTGCCATTTGAGGTATAGCTTTAGCCGATACAAAGCTTCCAAAATCAATGGTATCGAACCCTACTTGCAATAAAGAATTGATGTACTCTATCTTCTTATCTGTTGGAATAAAATGTTGCCAACCCTGCATTGCATCGCGAGGGCATTCAATTAATTGTATTTCATTTGTTGCCATTATTGGCAAAAGTAGTAGGTCAGCTATTATCTTTGGATAAATTAAAGAAAGAACAATGATAAATATCGGTCAGTTTAATCAACTTAAAGTAGTAAGAACTGTAGATTTTGGTGTGTATTTAGAGGATGAAGCAGATGGTATTTTATTGCCAAAACGTTTTGTACCAAATGGTACAAAAAAAGGCGATGTTGTAAATGCTTTTATTTATCACGATGGCGAGGGAAGATTAATTGCTACAACACAACAACCCAAAGGTGTTGTAGGTGATATTGTTGCACTTAAAGTTAGAACAACTACAAGCTTTGGTGCTTTTTTAGATAACGGTATAATGAAGGATGTATTTGTACCAAGGTCAAATCAATTAAACGAGATGTTACCTAATAAAGATTATGTGGTAAAAATTGAGATTGATAAAGTGAGTAATAGAATGGTTGCTACACAAAAGCTTGATGCTTTTTTAACAAACGAAAATCATAATCTTAAAGAATTAGAAGTGGTTGATTTAATGTTATATCGTGAAACGAATATTGGGTATATGTGCATAATCAATAAAACCAATTTAGGGTTATTGCATAAAAATGAAGTATTTACCAAAATCAATATTGGCGATAGTTTTAAAGGTTACATCAAAAAAATATATCCGGAAGATGTAACATCAAAACTCAGAATTAAAATAGATGTTGGTATAGGTAAAATGGGTTATACAAAGGTGGAAGATGAATTAGAAAAAGTAATGCGAATGTTGCAGGAAAACAAAGGTTACTTGCCTTATCATGATAAATCTAATCCAGAAGAAATTTATAGTTTTTTTGGAATGAGTAAAAAAACATTTAAAATGACTACTGGCTCTTTATTTAAACAAAGGAAAATTGAGTTTGTTGAAAATGGAATTAAGTTGAAATAAATCGAACCAAGCAAATAATACTAAGACAAATTTTAATGCAATACACACTCAAAAAAAGTTTAGGGCAACATTTTTTAAAAGATGAAAATGTATGTAAGCAAATAGTTGCAGCTCTGCAACAAACATCTTTTAAAAACCTTGTAGAAGTAGGGCCTGGTGCTGGTGCTTTAACAAAATATTTGCTGGATATTAAAGATATTAACTTTAAAGCTGTTGAACTTGATGATGAAAAAGTGGTTTTTTTAAAAACTACTTATCCTGTGTTGACAGATAAAATTATTCATCAAGATTTTTTACATACCACACCACCGTTTGCTGATGAGTTTATAGTTATTGGCAATTTTCCTTACAATATTTCTACACAAATTTTATTTAAAGTACTTGACTGGCAACAACAAGTTCCTGTTGTAATTGGAATGTTTCAAAAAGAAGTGGCAGAAAGGGTTGCAGCCAATTATGGCAATAAAAGTTATGGCATTATTAGCGTATTAATTCAGGCTTTTTATAATGTGGAATATTTATTTGATGTTGCACCTACTTGTTTTACGCCACCACCCAAAGTAATGAGTGGCGTAATACGTTTAACAAGAAAAGACGAACCCTTAAAAGTAGCTAGCGAAAAGAAATTTACTTTATTGGTTAAAACTGCATTTAATCAGCGAAGGAAAATGTTGCGTAACCCATTAAAACAATTATTTGAAGCAGATGTATTGCAACAAGATATTTTTACAAAACGTGCAGAGCAGTTGAGTATTCAAGACTTTGCAGACCTTAGTTTTAAAATGAAGTAATGAGTAAGAAAGTAATTATCACTGCAAAGTGTCATCCATATTTAATTGAGCAATTAACACTAAAAGGTTATGAAGTAAGTCATCAACCCAAAATAAAATATGCCCAATTACTTAATGAAATTAATGCTTACACCGGTTTAATTACAACTACAAGTATTACAATAGATACTGCCATAATTGACGCTGCTACGCAACTAAAATTTATAGGTAGATTAGGTAGTGGAATGGAACATATAGATGTAGATTATGCCACAAGTAAAGGTGTACAATGTGTAAGCAGCCCCGAAGGAAATTGCAATGCAGTGGCAGAACATTGTCTTGGGTTGTTACTCAACTTAATGAATAACATTAATAAAAGTAATAATGATTTAAAGCAAGGTAATTTTATAAGAGATGAAAATAGGGGCGAGGAATTGTTTAGCAAAACCGTTGGTATTATTGGTTTTGGGCATACAGGAAGTTCATTTGCAAAATTGCTAGCACCATTTAATGTTACTGTTTTGGCAAACGATATAAATAAATTTGGCTTTGCCAATGGCTATATTAAAGAAGCCAATGTTGAACAAATTTGTAAGTATGCCGATGTGGTAAGTATGCATTTACCCTTAACAGCTCTTACAAAATACTATGCCAATGACGACTTTTTTAATGCATTGCAACAACAACCTTATTTTTTAAATACAAGCAGAGGAGATGTGGTTGATACTACTGCTTTAATTAATGCTATTAATAATAAAAAAGTAAAAGCTGCAGCAGTAGATGTTTTAGAAAACGAAAAACTAGAAACCTATACACAGCAAGAGCAACAGCAACTCAATTTTTTATTGCATCAAAACAATGTAATTGTTACACCACATATTGCTGGCTACAGTAATGAGGCTTTTTATAAAATGTCTAAAATTGTTTTAGATAAATTAAACAATCTAAACTTACTATAAAAGGTGTATAGTAAACAATATAAAATTTACCTGCACTAGTATATTACAACTTAATATTGTTTTATTAAAATTGCATTATGCTATATAGGATGCTGTAGATCTTCTATGATGATTTAATGATTTCTTCAATTTTTTTATACTTCTCTTAAGACTGCTTTTTTGTTTTTAACCTAGCAGATGAAATACTTTATAATTTTCTATTAATTCCAAAACTATCTGAATAAAAAATGTTTTTTAATTGAAAATAATGTAAGTAAAACACAAAATCATAATTGTTATTTGCCAAATACTTGTGTTCTTATCAGAAACTTACTCATTAAAATAAGAGAAGTATTATATAAATAAAATTCAATGCTATTTGATAATTAATTATGCAATAAAGTATCAAGTAAAGGGATTGTTGTAGTATTAAAAAGTATTATATCGATTTCTAAATTATATTCTCTGAACTCGAATTATCATGAAATAAAATCTATATACTCTCTTTTAAGCTTAACAAAAAATTTAGCTTAGTATATTTTTATGTTGGTTGGGAACCTAAAATTTTACATCATTTACATCAATTACATAACCAAGAAATGCAATTTAAAATTGGTATTATAATTAAGAATTAATAAAACCACTGGTTCATAATGCTTCTTAATCTTTTGAAAGATATTTAATAATTAATATAAACAGTGAAATGAACATTTAAAACATCTATACTATTAAATATTTTATTTATAAATCAAAATATTTTTTTTATTCTACATAATATTTTTATACTTTTATTTAAGAATCCAATACGTTCATTGTTTTTGCATTAAATGACATCCAATATACAAACAGAATAGTTTTAATTCGCTACGTCTAATAATACAACTTAAACGATTGTTGAATATGCTAAAATATGTCTATAAATAGATTTGTAAATAAGCTATGAGAAACCGAAAAAACTCCATAAATACTCAATTTTTATACGAGTCTGTTGTTAACTCAATGGATGATGGTGTCATTAGCAAAACTCTCGATGGTTTTATTACGACTTTTAATCCTGCTGCAGAAACTCTTTTTGGATATACTGCTGATGAAGTAATTGGCAAGCACATCTCTATAATAATACCAGCAGATAAATTGAGTGAAGAGAATGATATTATTAGTAAAATAAAGGATGGGCATTATATTGGAAATTTTCTGACAGAAAGAGTGGGAAAAGACGGCACTGTTATTAGTGTGTCTTTAACATTATCACCAATAAAAAATACTACAGGCAAACTTATTGGAGTATTTACAATTGCAAAAAATATTACTGATAAAATAGCTGCTGAAAAGAAACTTGAACAAATTACACAAGAAGTATCCTATTACAAGTTTGCACTCATTGAATCTTCAATAATTAGCATTACAGATACTAAAGGAGCCATAATCTTTGCTAATGATAACTTTTCTAAAATTTCTAAGTATTCAGTTAATGAGCTAATTGGACAGGATCTTAGAATAATTAATTCTGGATATCATCCAAAAGAATACATACACAGTTTATGGACAACCATTGCCAAAGGGAACATATGGAGAGGAGAGTTTAAAAATAAAGCTAAAGATGGTAGTTTTTACTGGGTGAATACTACAATAGTTCCATTTTTAGATGGGCAAGGAGAACCATATCAATATGTAGCTATCAATGAAGATATTAACGAAAGGAAAAGAGCAGAATTAACCATTGAGTTTGAAAAAAACAATTTAAAAGCCTTAATTAACAACACTTACGATTTAATGTGGAGTGTTGATAGAAGCTTTAATTTAATTACATCGAACAAAGGGTTTGATGATATGGTTAAAAAAATTATTGGTAAATCTGTAAGTCCTGGTGCAGGAAGAAATTTAAAAGCAACTAACAATAAGTTGCTAAAGAGATTTAAAGCATATTATGAAAG
>JAPLER010000148.1:0-8005 GCA_026391115.1 Bacteroidota bacterium
CTTGCTTTTGCAAGTAATCTATTTTTTGCTTTTGCATTAGCTGAATAAGATTTTTAGTACTTGTTGTGCAAGCTTCACGAGAAGTGTGAAGATTGATTAATCTACAAGCAGTAAACCTTTTTAAACAGTTGATAATATTGGTTTCGTGGCTATAAATAGCATCGAACATTAATATAGCTTTTATAGTAGTTGATGAAAAATCCATCACTTGCACTAATGCTCTTGACGCACCACTATGACCAGAAATAATTAGTTGATTATCGGCAGTTATTTTATCAACTATTTTCTCTGATTTTAATTTCAATTTTACATCTTCCATAAAAAAGTTGAAATAGTTGGCTTGCTCCCAATTGCCACAATAACTATCATTACCATTTTTTACTCCTTCAGGCATTATTAAAATTACGTTTGCACCACTCAATGCAATTTGTTCACGTAGTTTAAATTGCTCAATCGTGCTTTGAATATTATTATTCCATCCATGAAACCAAAGCATAAAATGCCAAGGTTTGTTTTTATCGAAATGTTTTGGAACATATACCAAACAACTGTTATCATTGAATCTGCTGTCGCTGCTTGAATATTTAGCATTAGCAGTTTTTAATGGAAACATTGAGTTGCTAGAAGTGAATGTAAATTGCTTTTGTGTGAAAGCAATATTTGCAATTGCAACAACTAAACAAAGTATTAGAAATATTTTTTTCATTATTGAGTATTTTATTTTACCACAGAGGCACAGAGAAAACTCTTAGGTTTTACTTTTAATTTTCGCTTTATAATCTTTCTTTCAATCTCAAACACATTTCGTTTTTCCAGCTTGCATAATCTCCTTCAAGAATATGCTTTCTGGCTTCGCCAACCAACCAAAGATAGAAAGCTAAATTGTGAATACTTGCTATTTGCAAACCTAGAATTTCGTTGGCAACAAACAAATGCCTAACATAAGCTTTGCTATAAAAATTACTTGTCTCGCAAGGTATGCCATCATCCAACACAGAAAAATCAAAAGCCCATTTTTTATTTTTAATATTGATGATACCTTTGCTTGTAAATAACATCCCATTTCGTCCATTACGAGTTGGCATTACACAATCAAACATATCAATACCCAAAGCTATGTTTTCTAAAATATTCCAAGGCGTTCCAACTCCCATTAAATAACGAAGTTTATCACTTGGTAAATTGTCGCAACAAAGCTCTGTAAATTCATACATCATTTCTTCTGGCTCACCAACACTTAATCCACCAATAGCATTACCTGCAGCATTTTGGGAGGCAACAAACTGAGAGGAAGCAACTCTTAAATCTTTATATGTACTTCCTTGAACTATTGGAAAGAGATTTTGTGTATACCCATATTTATCAGGTGTTTCAGCCAATCTTGCAACACATCTATCTAACCAACGATGTGTCAGTTCCATACTTTTTTTTGCATAAGTATAATCACTTGGGTATGGTGGGCATTCATCAAAAGCCATAATAATATCGGCACCAATGCTTCTTTCAATATCCATCACCTTCTCAGGAGAAAACATATGCCTGCTACCATCAATATGACTTTGAAACAAAGCACCTTCTTCACTTAATTTTCTGTTGTTTGCTAGAGAAAAAACCTGATAGCCACCACTATCTGTAAGTATCGGTCTATCCCAACCATTAAACTTGTGCAAACCACCAGCTGCTTCTAATACTTCAATTCCTGGTCTTAACTATAAATGATATGTATTGCCTAAAATAATTTGAGCGTTTACTTCGTGCTTCAAATGCTGTTGTGTAACTGCTTTTACAGAGCCAACTGTACCCACAGGCATAAAAATTGGCGTTAGAATCTCGCCGTGGTCGGTTTTTATTTTCCCAGCCCTTGCTTTGGAATTATTATCTGTAATTTGAAGTTGAAATTCTAATGCAGCCATTAATTAGTTATGTTGAGTTTTGAATGACAAATGTTAAATAAAGTTAGTATTACTTTTCTGCTTCTAACATTTTTTTACCTTCTTCAATGTATGCAGCATCATCAAAAATTCTTTTAGGAAGCTTAACCAATGAGTTTAATATTTCTATTTCCTTAACTGCTTTATCATCTTCTTTATATGCTTTTGCTAGTGTCAAATAATTTAATACAAAGTATGGTTCAAATTTTCTGCACTTTTCTAAATACTCAATACACTTTTCCATACTTGGATCTGGCAAACCACCATATAAAACCTTTACAGCAGCTTTTTTTGCCCAACCCAACGTCAACATTTCATAATGCCATTTACCTTCTATAAAGTTTGCCAAGCCGTGGCTTGGATTGATAGCCAAAGCTTTATCTGCATATACTTTTATGTCTTTTACATAAGCTACTTTCTTTTTATTTTCTTCTTCAACTTCAGTCATTTTACCACTTACCAATGACAATAAATAAAAAGAGTTTGCATTGTTACTATCAACCTGAAACGCTCTATTGGCAAAGCTTAGGGCAGATTCATACATCAGTCTTTTATCTTTTTTTTCAGCAATTCTTGCTCCAATATTGCAACTCAATTCAGTAGCTTTTTGTAAGGCTTTATAGTGAGTAGGTTCGCTAACTAAGATTTGTTTATACTTAGCTAAAGCATCAGTTTCATTAAACTTCAACTCAAAATTTTTAGCTTCTTTTAATAACGCTTCTGTCTCTTGCGAAAAGCAGTTAATACTTATTAAAGCAAATGCAATAACAATAATTTTCTTCATACTAATTTCTATTTTTATAATAGCTTACAACAACATTGCCAACAAATTTTTCTATTGGTGGGTTTTGTTTTGCAATTGAAATTTCAACTTCTTTAATCAACTGAAATGTATCCATAATTTTTTGTGCAATTTCAGTTACCAATGTCTCTAAAAGTTCAGTGGGTATCAACATTTTTTGTTGCACTATTTCAAAAATATTCTCATAATTAATGGTTTCATCAAGCAATTTTATAATATCATTTTTTGGCAAATATTTTACACAAACATTTACAATAAAGTTATTGCCTAAAAATTTTTCTTCGGTATATAATCCGTGAAAACTGTTGAACTGTATATCTTTAAGCTGAATGGATAACATATTGTTGCAAATTACCATAAATCGACTTATATAATCAGCAAAAATTATCTATCTCTTTATTATGATTTTAATCATAAACACAAAATATGACAATACTATGACAGACATAAACATTTACTATCCAACATTTGCACTTTAAAAGAAATGAAGAAAGCTGGGCTGCACATATTATTCTTATTTATACTACAGCAAGTTGTATTTGCACAAAAAGATACCGCTAATTTAGAAGATGTGGTTGTTACTGCAACACGAACTGAAAGAAAAGTTGGCAATGTTGCCGTGCCTGTTACTATAATTACAAATAAAAATATAAAACAAGCTGCTAGTTTGAGATTGAACGATATTTTGAATGAACAAACTGGAATTTTTATTAATGATATTGGTTTTGGAACTGGCATACAAATGCAAGGATTGTCGGCAGACTATTCCTTGATTCTTTTAAATGGCGAGCCTTTAATTGGTAGAAATAGTGGTGTGTTGGATTTAAAAAGAATTGCAGTTGGGAATATTCAAAAAATTGAAATTGTTCGTGGGCCTTCATCTAGTTTATATGGCAGTGAAGCTATGGCTGGCGTTATAAATTTAATTACCAAAGAAGACAGTAAAAACAAACTATCTGCTAGCCTTAGATATGGCAGTTTTGAAACATTTGATGCTAGTGCAAGTGCATATTTTAAAATTAATAAAACAAAAATTCAGTTATTTTCAAATGCCTTCCATACACAGCTTTATAGTGTTCGTCCTTTTAGTGTAGAGAAAAATCTTGAGCCACTTTGGAAATACAATCATCAAATTTACATAAGTAATGCCATAAGCAATAAAACTAAATTAACCTTATTAGCAAGGTATTCTTTAGAAAATTTTACTACAAAATTTGCAACAACAAATTTGGGTACAGTAGTGTACAGCGATGGTTTTGAAAAACATATTGACTATGCAATCAACCCAACCATAACGCACCAATTCAGTAATAAAATAAAATCTGTTGTAAGATTTTATCATTCAAATTATGAATCAAATCAAGATCTGGCAACTACTTCAACAAAAGATTACTACGACTATTTTAGACAAAGATTGTATAAGCTTGAAAATCAAACAGATTTTAACATTACTAAAAAACTAAACCTAATCACTGGGATTGGATATATTTATGAAAATGCAAAAAGTAGTAGATATGATAGTGAACGTAGTTTAAAAGAATCAAAAGTTGGCTATGCCTTTTTGCAAACAGAGTATAATTTCAATAAAAAATTTACAGCAATTGGTGGAGTAAGGTATGACAACAACAGCAATTATGCATCTGCTGTATCACCAAAAATTTCTTGCTCTTATAGGCCAAATGCAAAATGGCATTTTACTGCAAGTGCTGGCTATGGTTTTAAAGCTCCCGATTTTAGACAATTGTATTTAAACTTTACCAACACTGCAGCTGGTGGTTATACTGTTTTAGGTGCTTTAGAAGCAGTAACTAAAATTACACAATTGCAACAGCAAGGTTTAATTGCAAATACAACATCTGAATATAATAAATTAAAAACACTAAAACCTGAAACTTCTTTAGGAATTAATATTGGAGCAGCTTTTCAGCCAAACACCACAACAAAAATTAGTGTTAACTTTTTTAGAAATAACTTAGATAATTTAATTGAATATGCACAAGTAGCAAGCTATAATGGTGGTGCTCAAATATATAGTTACATTAACCTAAACAAAGCTTTTACTAAGGGTGTTGAACTTAATGTAGCTCATAAAATTTCTAAAACCCTCTTTACAAATTTTGGCTATCAACTATTGTTTAGTGGCAATACCGAAGAAGTGGATAAAATTAAACAAGGACTAATTTACACAAGAGATGCAAATGGGATTTCTCGTAAATTAGAAATGAGTGAATACTTTGGTTTGACAAACAGAAGCAGACATACTGCAAACTTTAAACTACAATACGAAAAAAATAATTTTTACTGCAACGCAAGAGTTATGTATCACTCTCGTTGGGCTGTTGCAGATAAAGATGGCAATGGTGTTTACAATACCAACGATGAATTTGCAAGTGGCTATTTACAGCTTAATCTTACTGCAGGTTATAACTTTAAAAAACACTATACAATGCAAGTTGGCTGCAACAACATTACCAATTATTCAGACTTTAATTATTTACCCACTTTAATGGGAAGGAATTTTTTTATATCAATCAATTATAATTAAAAATTAAAACAAAATGAAAAAAACAATTTCAAAAATGGCAATGGCTTTAGCAGTAGTAGTAAGTTTTACTGCTTGTAAAAAAGATTCTTCAACAAGTGTAGATTTAACAAACAATGGTAGCTACAAGGTAGTAGTTAGTGGCAATGTTACGTATGTACAAAACTTTGTTGCTGATACTATTCAGGGTTATACTGCAACTGGTAGTCCAATTGGGGCAACTGGAACGAGAGTTTTCTTTAGTTTAGAACGTGGAGAAGCAGTTACAGATACAGCAAATAAAACCTGGGATTTGGCATTTAATAGTTCTAGAATTTGGATAAATGGTGGCGTAAGTGGCAATAAAATGGGTGGGGCGTATAATGTGTCTTTACCTTTTGCTGATGTAACAACTGCAATAAACGATTCTATGAAAGTAGATGGGGCAACAACAAGAGCAATTGTAGGTTATGATCCAAATCCAGGAACAAGTTCTAGCAACAGAGGCTGGTATTCATTAACTTTCGACGCAGCAATGGCAAGCATTTTAACACCAATTCCAGGAAGAACAATTGTAGTAAGAACTGCAAGTGGCAAGTATGCTAAAGTAGAAATAATGTGTTACTATAAAGGTGGCGTTACACCATCTGTGCCAACTGCAAAAGCAGAGCGTTATTACAATTTCCGTTATACTTATCAAGCAAATGGCTCAACCACTTTCTAAGAAGATATCATCCTTAATTAAAAAACTTGCCATCAGCTGTTTTTACTGTCCAGCCATCATCATCTGTGTAAACATCTTTTGTACCCATATTAATCATTGGTTCTATAGCCAATACAATATTCTCCTTTAGTTTGGGCCCATTGCCTCGTTTACCATAATTTGGAACTTGTGGATCTTCATGCAAGCTTTTACCTAAGCCATGACCAGTAAGTTCTCTTACAACACCATAGCCATTTTTAAATTCAGTATGCTCTTGAATGGCATAACCAATATCTCCTACTCTATTGTTTACAATAGCTTTCTCTATTCCTTTGTATAAACTTTCCTTAGTAATTCTAATAAGTTTTTTTTTGGCTTCATCTATTTCTCCTATGGCAAATGTGTAAGCATGATCTCCATGCCAGCCATTTAATATTACACCAAAATCAATAGAAACAATATCTCCATCTTTCAGTTCTGTATTATTAGGAAAACCATGTACTACCACATCATTTACGCTTGCACAAATATTATGTGGATATTTATGGTAGTTTAAAAATGATGGAATTGCTTTATTGTCCTTGGCAAAAGTGGCACATAGTGTGTCAATTTGTAGCGTTGACATTCCAGGTTTTAGCACCTTAGCCACTTCTGTTAGAGTTTGACTTACAAGCACTGCTGCTTGTTTCATTAATTCTATTTCTGTATTTGTTTTTGCGTATATCATACCGTTAGGTCTTCTCATTTATTCTATACTAAGATAGATGCTTACAAACTCGATACTACGAATTGTGCAACTCACTATTTCGATTTATTTAATTCGTCTAAACATTTCGCCAAAATCATCCGTATCTTTTATTCAAATCATCCTTATCTTTTACTCCACTACGTAAATCACTCTTTATTTATAAAAAAATAAACCTGCTAGAACAATCTAACAGGTTTACAAAATTATTCAAAAACTAAAAATTAAATTGCTGAACTAGATACAGTTTGTCTTCCTTGTACACGACCACTACTCATTAAACCATCGTATTGTTTCATCAATAAATAAGTTTCAATTTGTTGCAATGTATCAAGTATTACACCCACCATTATTAATAAGCTAGTACCGCCAAAGAAAGTACTGAATTGTTGGTTAGATACAAATGCACCTGCTCCCATTTTCATACTCATTAAACCAGGTAAAATCCATGATAGCACCAATATAATCGGCAGTTGGTTGACCAGGTTTTACACCAGGAATAAAACCATTGCTACGTTTCAAATCTTCGCTTATTTGGTTAGGATTAAATATTAATGCAGTATATAAGAAAGTAAATCCAATTACTAACACAGAATAAATTAACATATACCAAATATTACTGTGGTCGTTAAAAATTGCTGCTATACCACCTTTAGTAGAATCAGAAATACTAGCAAATGAAACCAAAGTAGGTAAAAACATAATTGCCTGAGCAAAAATTATTGGCATTACACCTGCACTATTTACTTTTATTGGTAAAAATTGACGAGAACCAGCTAAATCAAGATTTTTTGTTCCCACTATTTGTTTGGCATAGTTTAAAGGTATTTTACGAACACCTTGAACAAGCATAATTAATCCCATAATGATTGCAATTAAAACAGCAATTTCAATTAAGAAAATTAACATACCTCCACCACCTTTTTGACCTTTAAGGCTAAATTCTTGTAATAAACTTTGTGGTAAACGAGCTAAAATACCCACCATAATGATGATTGAAGTACCATTACCTAAGCCTTTGTCTTGTATTCTCTCTCCCATCCACATTACAAACAAGGTACCAGCCGTAAGTGTTACTACTGTAATAAATGTGAATAAAACACCTTTAATTAAAATAGCATTTGCATAATTACCTTGTGGACTAGTTAAATAAGAAACATAAGCAACTGCTTGAACAGCAGTAACTGCAACAGTTAAGTATCTTGTCCATTGATTAATTTTCTTTCTACCACTTTCTCCTTCGTTTTGTACTTTCTTTAATTGAGGTACCAAAATGGTCATCAATTGCATAAAAATAGAAGCA
>JAPLER010000148.1:8010-15627 GCA_026391115.1 Bacteroidota bacterium
TGAAGCTTGAGAAAATGCTCCCCCAGCGAATGCATCAAATAAACCTAATAAACCTTTGCTTCCTTCAGATATTTTTTTAGCATCTAATTGATTAGGATCGATACCAGGTAAAACCACATGAGAACCAAAACGATAAATTAGAACCAATACTAGAGTAAAAATTATTTTATTCTTTAATTCATCTATCGACCAAATATTTTTGAGCGTTTGTATTAATTTTTTCACGTTATAATGAGTTGTAAAAGTTAATGTCTTTAAAAGTAAAAAGGTGCATCGTTGATGCACCGCAAATATGTAGATTTTATTTTACAATTTCTACTTTTCCTCCCGCTGCTTCAATTGATGCTTTTGCTTTTTCGCTTATTGCATTAACTTTGAAGTTGAGGGCTGATTTAATTTCGCCAGTGCCAAGTATTTTAACGTGGTCTGTTCTACTAATTAAACCATTAATGTATAAGTTTTCTAGAGAAAATTCAGTAAATGCATATTTCTCTTGTAATTTTTCAATTTGACCTAGGTTGTAAACAACAAACTCTATACGATTGTTATTTTTAAATCCACGTTTAGGTATACGTCTTTGAATTGGCATTTGACCACCTTCAAAAGCGTTTTTACGTTGATAACCAGCACGGCTTTGGCTACCTTTATTACCTTGTGTAGAAGTACCACCTTTACCAGATGCTTCACCACGACCTAATCTTTTTTCTTTGTGAGTTGAACCTTGTGCAGGTTTTAAATTATGTAGTTTCATTTTACTTAACGCAGCCCTAATCTGCTCGCTTTATTTAATTACAATTAGTCTCTTTAGGGTAGAGATTATAAATTTTCTACTTTAATCAAATGGTTTACTTTATTAACCATTCCAAGAATTTGTGGAGTAGCTTCAACTTCTCTAGAAGCATGTACTTTTCTTAAACCTAAAGCTATCAATGTTTGTTTTTGACGTTCAGATCTATCAATTCCACTTTTAATTTGAGTTACTTTAATTTTTGCCATAACCTTTTTGGTTTAAGGTTTAAGGTTTGAGTATTAAGATTTACATAAATAAACTTTAAATTTCAAACATTAAACTCAATTTATCCGTTAAATACTTTTGTTAATTTAATATTTCTATTTTTTGCAACTGTTATTGGTTCACGCAAGCTAGATAAAGCTTTAATAGTTGCTTTAACCACATTATGAGGATTAGCAGAGCCTAAACTTTTAGCAAGAACGTCTGTGATACCCGCTTTCTCTAAAACGGCACGCATACTTCCTCCAGCAATTACACCTGCTCCGTGAGCCGCTGGTCTAATCATAACTTTTGCAGCACCTGCTTTGCTAAACTGTTCGTGAGGTATTGTTCCGTGCATAACAGGAACTTTTACCAAATTCTTCTTAGCGTCTTCGATTCCTTTTGTAATAGCTTCTTGTACTTCTTTTGCTTTTCCTAAACCTTGACCAACAACACCATTTTCGTTACCTACTACAACCAATGCTGAGAAAGAAAAAGTACGACCACCTTTTGTAGTTTTTACTACACGATTAATAGCAACAACTTTGTCTTTAAATTCAACGTCGCCTATTACTTTATTATCAAATTTTGACATAATCTTATTTTAAATTTTAAATTAGAATTGAATTTATTTCTAATTTGTAATTTTTAATTTTATTAAAATTGAAGACCTCCTTCACGAGCACCTTCTGCTACAGCCTTAATTCTGCCGTGATAAAGATTACCACCTCTATCGAAAACACAATCAGTTAAACCTAATGCTTGTGCTTTTCTAGCTAATGCACTTCCAACTAATTTAGATTTTTCAACTTTTGCAACTTTTTGAGCAACAATTTCTTTTTCACGAGAAGATGCAGCTACCAAGGTTACGCCATTGTTATCATCTATTAATTGAGCATAAATTTCCATATTGCTTCTAAAAACAGATAGACGAGGTTTTGTAGCAGTTCCAGAAACTTTCTTACGAATTCTGAATCTTATTTTTTGTCTTTGTTCTAATTTAGTATTCATTTTTTTATTTTTTTCTCCGATGCTGCCGGAGTTGTAATTTCAATTTTATTATAGCTTTATTAAGCTAATTATTTACCAGCTGCTTTACCTGCTTTTCTTCTTAATACTTCACCAGCAAATTTAACACCTTTACCTTTATATGGTTCTGGTTTACGTAAACTTCTCAATTTAGCACAAACTTGACCAATTAATTGTTTATCGCAACCTTCTAAAGTAATAATTGGATTTTTACCTTTTTCAGTTAATGTAGCAACTTTTAGTTCTTTTGGAATTTCAAAAATAATATTGTGAGAATATCCTAAAGCTAAGTCTAAAGTATTACCAGTGTTTGCAGCTTTAAAACCCACACCCACCAATTCCATTTGTTTTGTATATCCTTCAGTTACACCCTTTACAACATTGTTTAAAAGTGAACGATATAAACCGTGCATTGCACGATGACGAATTTGTTCTGTTGGACGAGTAACAACAATATTACCTTCTTTTACTTCAACAGTAATATCTCTATCAATTGTTTGTTTTAATTCCCCTTTTGGTCCTTTTACAGTTACAATATTATCTTTTCCAACTGTTACAGTTACTCCTGATGGAATTGCAACTGGTGCTTTACCTATACGTGACATAGTCGATTTATTTATTTTATGAATCTCGATTGTGTTCAGCCACGACTAAGAGGCTTAATTATCTAATCGAATTAATTTAATTTATTAATTAGCTGATGTAGCAAAGTACTTCACCACCAACATTTTGTGCTTTTGCTTGTTTATCAGTTAGTACACCTTTAGAAGTACTAATGATAGCAATGCCCAATCCATTAATTACTCTTTTAATTTCAGTAGGCTTTGCGTAGGCTCTTAACCCTGGACGACTTACTCTTTCCAAACTTTTTATAGCTGGCAGTTTAGTAGCTGCATCATACTTCAAAGCTATTTTAATTAAACCTTGCTTATTATCGTCTTCAAATTTATATTTTAAAATATAACCTTGCTCGTATAAAATTTCAGTAATCCTTTTCTTTAAGTTTGATGCTGGAATTTCAACTAATCTGTGACCAGCCATTTGTGCATTTCTTACTCTTGTTAAAAAGTCTGCTATAGGATCTGTTACCATATAAAAATTTCTAATTTCTAGTTTACAATTTCTGATTAAATATCAGTATTTATTTTTGTTGATGATTACCAACTAGCTTTTTTAACACCTGGTATTAAACCATTTAAAGCCATATCTCTAAACATTATCCTTGATAATCCAAAATATCTCATAAATCCTCTTGGACGACCAGTTAATTGACAACGATTTTTTAAACGTACAGGTGAAGCGTTTTTAGGCAACTTATCTAAAGCTGTATAATCGCCAGCTGCTTTCAAAGTGGCTCTTTTCTCAGCAAACTTGGCAACCAAAGCTTCTCTTTTGGCCTGACGTGCTACAATTGATTTTTTTGACATTTGTTATTATTTAATGCTTAGGTTTTAGTTTTTGGATAAAGTTTGAAACTTAACCCAAATCTATATTCTAATCTCTTTTAAATTAATCTTTTTTAGCTGCACCTTTAAAAGGCATTCCCAATTCTTTCAATAACTCATACGCTTCTTCGTTAGTTTCAGCAGTTGTTACAAAAGTGATATCCATACCAGTAATTTTATTTACTTTGTCAATATCGATTTCAGGGAAGATAATTTGTTCAGTAACACCCAAGGTATAATTACCTCTTCCGTCAAAAGCCTTATCACTGATACCTTTAAAGTCACGTACACGTGGTAAACTTACACTTACCAATCTATCTAAGAACTCAAACATTTTCTCACCACGCAAAGTAAGTTTAGCACCAATTGGCATTGATTTACGAAGTTTGAAATTTGAGATATCTTTTTTACTTAAAGTTGCAACTGCTTTTTGACCAGTAATTTGCTCTAACTCACCAATTGCTACATCAATTAATTTTTTATCGTTTACAGCACCATTAACACCACGATTAATACAAATTTTTTGCAATTTTGGTGCTTGCATTACAGTTTTATAAGAAAACTTTTTCATCAAAGCAGGTATAACATCGTTTTTATATTTGTCTGCTAATCTTGGAGTATATTTTGTTGCACTCATCTTATTTATGTTTTATCACGAATTACAACCGTGAAATTTAATTTTATTTAATTGCTGTTCCACTTTTTTTACTAACTCTAACTAATTTACCTGCTTCTCTTGTTCTTTTAACTTTAGTAGCAGCTTTAGCTTTTGCATCCCAAAGCATTACATTACTTATTGCTATAGGAGCTTCTACTTTAACAATACCACCACCAGTATTTTGTGCAGTTGGTTTAGTATGTTTAGTTGCTATAGCAACTCCTTCAACAATAACTTTGGCTTTATCTACCAATACAGCTAATACTGTTCTTGGTTTTGTTAAATCTTTATCATCACCAGTAATAACAACTACTTGGTCGCCTTTTTTAATGTTGAATTTTGGTTTAAATCTTTTAGTCATAACCCTTTATCCTTACGGATTTTTTTGTTTTTTAAAATTATTGCTTATCATATAGATAAGGATTTTCTACAATACTTCTGGAGCCAAAGAAATAATTTTCATATAACCTTTATCTCTCAACTCTCTAGCTACTGGTCCAAAAATACGTGTACCTCTTGGTTCATCGCTGTTATTTAGTAACACAACAGCATTATCGTCAAAACGAATATAAGTACCATCAACACGACGTAATTTATTTGTTGTTCTCACAATTACAGCTTTAGATACTGTACCTTTTTTAATGCCACCAGCAGGAATTGCATCTTTAACAGTAACAACTATTTTGTCACCAATTTTTGCATAATCTTGTCCGCTATTTCCTAATACTTTAATACAAAGTACTTCTTTTGCTTCTTGTTGTATCATATAAAACTTTTTTAGTACTAAGTACCTTTAAAATTATTTTGCTTTTTCTACAATCTCTACCAATCTCCAACGTTTAGTTTTACTTAATGGACGAGTTTCCATTATTTTAACTATATCTCCTATTGCACATTCTGACTTTTCATCATGAGCATGAAATTTAGTAGTCTTTTTTAAGAACTTACCATAAATAGGGTGTTTTACTTTTCTCTCTACAGCAACAGTAACTGTTTTAGTCATTTTGTTACTTGTTACAACACCTATTCTTGTTTTTCTTAGATTTCTAGTTTCCATTATTTATTTATTTAACAACTCAATAATTAGATAGCCAAAGGCTTTTATTGAACTGGCTAATTGCTATTATTTTCTGCTGCTTAATTCTGTGTGTAATTTAGCTACGCTACGTCTTAAACCTCTAATCATCATTGGATTTTCCAAAGGTGTCATTGCATGTGCAAATTGCATCTTCTTTAATCTTAATTGATCTTCTGCAATTCTTCCTTTTAAAGAATCAATTTGCATATCTTTTAGGTCTTCTTTTTGGTTTGCTTTTTTCTTTGCCATTTTTTTAAATTTGATAATTCGCTAATTTAAATACCGAATTGTCTTGTTATGCTTGTAAATCTCTTCTTACAATAAACTTAGTTTTTATAGGAAGTTTTTGTGCTGCTAAATGCATTGCTGCTTTTGCTGTTTCCTCAGTAACGCCATCACATTCAAAAATGATACGTCCTGGTTCTACTACTGCTGCCCAAAATTCAGGATTACCTTTACCTTTACCCATCCTTACCTCTGCAGGTTTACGCGTAATAATTTTATCAGGAAAAACTCTAATCCAAACATTACCTTCTCTTTTCATTGCACGTGTCATACTTTGACGAGCTGCTTCTATTTGACGATTAGTTAACCAAATTGGTTCTACTGCTTTTAATGCAAAAGAGCCAAAAGATATTGAAGTGCCTCTTTTTGCAACTTCTCTAATTCTCCCTTTCTGTTGTTTTCTGTGTTTACTTCTTTTTGGTTGTAACATCTTTTTTAATTTGCTAATGTTCTAATTTTTAAATTGAACACTTGTAAGTAAAAATTTTAATTTACTAGATTCATCTAGCTATTAACTATCTTCTTCCTCCAGCCATTCCACCACGTCTATCTCCACCACCACGTCTATCATCTCTTCTATCGCCACCACCTCTTCTATCATCACGTCTATCGTCCCTTCTTTCATTATCTTTTGGATTGATCAAATTAGGATTCAAATCTCTTTTTCGTAAAACTTCGCCTTTACAAATCCATACTTTAATACCAATTTTACCGTAAACTGTTTGTGCAAATACATTTGCATAATCAATATACATTCTGAAAGTATGCAATGGAGTACGACCTTGTTTCAATTCTTCGCTACGTGCAATCTCAGCACCACCTAAACGACCACTCAATTTAACTTTAATTCCTTCAGCACCCATTCTAAGTGTAGAAGCAATTGCCATTTTAGTTGCACGTTTGAAGTTGATACGATTTTCTATTTGACGAGCAATTGTATCACCAACAATAGTAGCATCTAACTCTGGGCGACGAATTTCCAAGATATTGATTTGAACATCTGGTTTACCAGTAAGTTTTTTCAATTCTTCTTTAATTCTATCAACTTCTCCACCACCTTTACCAATAATAATACCTGGTTTGCTAGTGTGAATAGTTACTATTATTTTTCCAAGTGTACGCTCAATAACAATTTTAGAAATACCACCTTTATTGATACGAGCCATTAGGTAAGTACGTATTTTGTGGTCTTCAATTAGTTTGCCAGCATATTCTCTTTTGTTGCCAAACCAGTTACTGTCCCATCCACGAATGATACCTAATCTATTTCCAATTGGATTTGCTTTTTGACCCATTATTTATAATTTGAAAAATTTATTAATTTTTTTTATCAACAATTATTGTTACGTGATTACTTCTTTTTCTGATTTTATAACCACGTCCTTGTGGTGCTGGTCTCATTCTTTTTAAAACACGACCACCATCTACAAAAACTGTTTTTACAACTAAACCACTATCAGCAGCACTTGCACCTTCATTTTTTTGCTCCCAGTTGTTAATTGCACTTTTTAACAATTTGGCTAAAGGCACAGCATTCCATATTTCTTATAACATCAGCCAACAAACGCATTTTGCGAGGACCGGTTGGGTAATTGTTTAATTTAGCTATTGCTTCCATCTTTTTTAGTTTATACTTGTAAGTTAATAGTTATTTGTTATTCACTTTAGCTTTTAACTTTTAGCTTATTAATTATTGTTTTGAACCAGAGTGTCCTCTGAAATTTCTTGTTGGTGCAAATTCCCCTAATTTATGACCTACCATAAATTCTGTTACATAAACAGGAATAAACTTATTTCCATTATGAACAGCAAAAGTGTGACCTACGAAATCTGGAGTAATGGTACTTCTTCTGCTCCAAGTTTTAATAACACCTTTTTTTGCTTTTCCATCGTTGATACCTAAAACTTTACCTTCTAAGTTGGCATCTACATAAGGACCTTTTTTAATTGAACGAGGCATATTATTTTATTTTTTTGTTTATTCTTCCAGCAAGTGGAATATTTTAACAATGTTAGTTTACTTAGTTAATTTTTTTCCGTCTCTTCTTTGGATAATTAATTTATCACTTCCTTTTCCTTTTGTTCTTGGTCAAAATCAAGTCATCCCCGGATGGGAAAAAGGTGTAGA
>JAPLER010000410.1 GCA_026391115.1 Bacteroidota bacterium
AAACGGAATACACCGGGGACATGGGTGCGTTTAATTATTTGATGAGAACAAAATACAACAACGCATTGAAACATGGCGCACCAATAAATACTGTGTTTAAAATGTACGAAAGTGAAAGGGATGATTGTTGGTTTAGGCATAAGTGATGTGCCTTTTTTACTTGTGGAGAATAGCGGGTTCGAACCGGTGACCTCTTGCATGCCATGCAAGATAGTTATTCCAAATATTCCCAATGTTTATAATGCTTTTAACCTCACTTAGAATTACATCCCCAAATAATTATTTAGTAGCACACGTTTAAATATTTTCCATTAAAAAACAATAGATTTTTCATACATAAATACTCATACCTATTAATAAATTATTAACTAGACATACAGCTTTTTAAAAAACTAATTATTGCAGCAGCTGCTACCAAAATAATAATGCTCTTTGTACTAAAACCTGAATTGTCTTTTTTGTCAATTGGAGTATTAGCCTTTATAAATTCTAAATACTTCTCTCTATCAACATGATTTAATGTGTATTCATCACCACTAAATAGATTTCGCATATACAGCACATCTGGATGTTGCCCATTGAACAAATCTTTAAAAGCTTCACAAAGCCAAATCTTATCAAAACCAGAGGAATGCGAATGGTTTCTTCCACTAGCATCAGAAGCTGTACTTACTATTTTGTAACAAACTCCCTTGTATTGTTGCTCGCTATCACTAAGTGGTCTATCAAATTCACCAGTTCCATATTTTTTCAAGCTTTACATGATATCCAGCAAACTCATTTGTTTCGAGTCTTACCATAGATTGTTTTTCAACACCACTGTATTGCTGTTCTGGTATAATTGGGTTTCGAACAAAAAAGTCAAAGAACTTATGTGAGTAATCATCATCTACATACAAATCTACATCGCTATTTGGGTGACGATCTAGATAGCCTGGAATATCAATGTGCCATTGTCGTCTATTTTTTTTAAAATATCTTAATACCATTGTAATTCTTTTTTTATGAATTATAGAAATTCAAAGTCTATAAAACCTTTACATAAATCTCATCAGGATAATTACCTCCAAATACATATTCAGTTACAGGACATAACCATAGCTTATGTTGGAATTGTTCTTTATTCATCTCAACCATATCATAATAAGCACCATAATCAACAGGTGCATGACCTATTTTATCTAAATATTCTTTATCCATACCCAGATGTAACTTATTAAGTTTGCATAAAGAGTAAGGGAAATCAGTGGTACTAAATACCATTGATACTTTATGCGTGTTGTTAGATAGCAAGTCAAGAAAAGTGTCAGCACCTGCTACCATTAATAAATTTGCTTTTGTGCCCAAGCCTGCCTCTAAAAACTCTGGCAAGTCGATATACCACATACCATCTTCTTTGTAAAATTTCTTTGTGATTATCATTATATAATATTAGGTGGTGTTGAGTAATCAATGTATTTGTTAATAATCTCTATGAATTGACGTTTTTCACTAAAAGTCAAAATTCTTTTTTCTAATAATTCGCCTTCCTCAAAAGATGGCTTCATCATGAAATCCAACACTTCATCATAGGTGATTCTTAATCCTAGAGAATAAGTACTACCAATAGCATCACCAATATCCATTGGGCTATTGGTTCCAGAATAAAAGTTTTCTTTACGCCATTTTATTCTATCAATTCTGCTGCTCATATTTTTTAGATTATTGAGATAAACGCTAGCGATATTGATTATTAAATATCGCTAATCCTGTAGTGTCCAATGATTTTATAGTTAAATAAAAAGTCTTTGCTTATCATTGCT
>JAPLER010000100.1 GCA_026391115.1 Bacteroidota bacterium
GCTGGTTCAGACTTGCGTCCATTGACCAATATTCCTTACTGCTGCCTCCCGTAGGAGTCGGGCCCGTGTCTCAGTGCCCGTGTGGCTGATCATGCTCTCACATCAGCTAATGATCGTAGGCTTGGTGAGCCGTTACCTCACCAACTACCTAATCATACGCACACCCATCATCAAGTGCCGAAGCTTTAATATTAAAAAGATGCCTAATCAATATTTTATGGGGTATTAATCCAAATTTCTCTGGGCTATTCCCCGCTTGAAGGAAGGTTGTGTACGTGTTCCGCACCCGTTTGCCGGTCGCCAGCAAGTATTGCTACTCCTGCTGCCCCACGACTTGCATGTATTAAGCCTGCCGCTAGCGTTCATCCTGAGCCAGGATCAAACTCTCCATTGTAAATGAGTTTGAACTGACTTTAACTTCAAATTGTGAAATTAACGTTAGTTATAATTAAATTGATGCTTTAAAACCTTACTTACTTACATATGTTTATATACAAGTATGCTGCTATTACTTTCAAACTTTCAAAGAACTTAAATTATTAAATAATTAATAACTTTGCGATGATCAGACACTTAAGTCGTTGACAATCAAAACTTTTTTAGAGAAGAACTACATCTTATTTTTTTGGGAATGCAAAAGTAGGAACTTTTTTCATTCTACCAAAAAATTTTAAAATACTTTTTATTTTTTTGAGCTTTCCGTTTTTCAGCGGGCGGCAAAAGTAGAAGCTTTTTTCATTCTACTAAATAAATTTTAAAAAGTTTTTTATTTTTTTGAGCTTTCCGTTTCTCAGCGGGCGGCAAAAGTAGAAGCTTTTTTTATTCTACCAAATAAATTTTAAAATACTTTTTATTTTTTTGAGCTTTCCGTTTTTCAGCGGGCGGCAAAAGTTGAGCTTTCCGTTTTTCAGCGGGCGGCAAAAGTAGAAGCTTTTTTCATTCTACCAAATAAATTTTAAAATACTTTTATTTTTTTTGAGCTTTCCGATTTTCAACGGGCGGCAAAAGTAGAAGCTTTTTTCATTCTACCAAATAAATTTTAAAATACTTTTATTTTTTAGAGCTTTCCGATTTTCAACGGGCGGCGAAAGTAGAAGTTTTTTTCATTCTACCAAATAAATTTTAAAATACTTTTTCTCTAAGAACTTTGCTTTTATTGTTTCTTTTTAAAAAGCGGAGTGCAAAAATGGGGGTATTTTTTATTCTACCAAACTTTTTTCAACATTTATTTAATTTGAGCAAAATAATTTGACTAAACCTATTGCTAATACTAACTTTTTGTATTAAAATTATTTTAAGACATTTGTAATTGTAATTAATTTGGCACAATTAAAATGGCCTTTAGGGCATTCAACTTTGCCATGCAAACCACATGGGCGGCAAGGCACAAGTTTTTTTTCAACTTCAATTATTTTACTTATAGTGCTCAATGGGCCAAAACCAAAAGATGGTAGAGTACTACAATATATAGCGGTTGTTATAGCGTTTACAGAACTTGCAAGATGCATAGGGGAACTATCGTTTACATAGTTATTTGCTGCATTACGCAACAAACTTGCAGATTGCAGGAGAGATAATTTTCCTGCTAAATTAGTTACATTATTGTTTTGAGTAGAATTGATTATAGTATCGCATAAATCTTTATCAGAGTTTGCTCCTAAAAGATACGCGTTCATTTTTTTATCTAGAGCATCTAACAACTCAACCCATTTATTTGTAGGGAATTGTTTTGTAAACCAAATACTAGCTGGTGCAATACATACATAGTTTTCCTGTTTGTATTTATTAACAAATTCATCGTCTTTTTGAGTAGGGTAAAGTTTTGGTTTATCAGCAGCACCCTCCGTTAACTCTGCAATTAGCATCTGATTTCTATCAATTTCATGTAATGGACTTTTCTCAGTTCCAATTATATGTTTAACTCTTTTGCTAAAAAAGAAACTAAAAGGGTTTTTATCAAAACCAACTGTGTATTTTGCTCTAGAAAAAGCAGTTAATATACCTGTTGCTCCAAATCGTTGTACATTTATTACAAAATCATAATTAACTTTTCGAACTTGCCTTAATAATGCCAATAAGCTTTTATACTTTCCCTTTTTTTTATCCCAAATTAGAACTTGGTTCAAAAATGGATGACCATCAAACAAACTCTCATTATCTTTCCTTAGAAGAAAATCAATTTTTGTATCAGGATATGTTTTGTGTAGCTTTTCGAGTATTCCTGTAGCAAGAATTACATCTCCAATAAAAGCGGTTTGAATTACAAGTATTTTTTGCATTTTAGATTATCACTTAATAGATACTGATTTTAGTTTTTCAATAGCAGCTATTGGATTACTTGATTTAAATACAGTATTACCAGCTACCAATACATCTGCACCTTCTTTTAAAATTGTAGAAGCGTTCTCAAAAGTAACACCTCCATCAATTTCGATAAGCGTGTGTAGATTACGCTGTAGTATTCGATTTTTTAACTTAGAGATTTTATGTAATGTATTCTCAATAAACATTTGACCTCCAAAACCCGGATTCACACTCATTAAACAAACTAAATCAATATCTTCTAATATATCATCCAATAGTACAATAGATGTGTGAGGATTTAAAGCAACCCCAACTTTCATTCCCAAATTTTTTATTTGCTGAATATTTCGATGCAAATGATTGCAAGTTTCTATGTGAACCGTTAAAATGTCTGCACCTGCATCCTTAAAATTAGTTGCATATTTTTCTGGTTCAACTATCATTAAGTGTACATCTAAAACTTTACTAGTTGCTTTACGTATATGCTGAACAACTGGCAAACCAAAGCTAATATTTGGCACAAACCTTCCATCCATTATATCTAAATGAAACCAATCTGCTTGACTTTGATTTAACATATTACAATCGTCTTCTAGTCTAAGGAAATTACTTGACAACAATGATGGTGCAATTATAGGCATAGGTACAATTTATTTTACTTAAACAATGTAAAGTTGCTTTATTATTAAAATCAAATATAAACTATGCAAAACAAATTAAAACATAAGAACATTTTAACATCTTTTGGCGTGATAATTGTTTTAAAAAATATTATTCACTTTTAAAAGAAATGAAATGAAAAAAGTATTCACACTGCTATCATTGATTTTGCTTGCAAATTTGGCAAATGCACAATGGAGGGGTAATCATCACCACAATTACCCTCAAAGAGGCTATGGCAATTGCACTGGTCCACGAGTTGTATTTGCACCGCCAAGATTTGGATGTAATAATGGCGGTAGAAGATCGTTCATTAATGTAGTTATTGCACCAAGACCAAGAGTTGTAGTTGCACCTAATCCCTTTTACAATCAACCACAAGTAGAAAGAATTTGGGTTGAGGGGCATTATGAGGAATCTCAAAATGGCAGAATTTGGGTAGAAGGTCATTACATTCAAAGAGAGGTGTATTAATTATTTTATAAGTGAATTTGGTGATGAACTTCCGTTTATTACTAAACGGAAGTTTTTAAATTATATTCACTTCTCGTTCAAGCTCAACGCCAAATTTTTGTTTAACAGTTGCAATAATTTCAGTGCTTAAATCAAAAATTTCTTTACCCGTTGCTTTGCCAAAATTTACTAATACTAATGCTTGTTTAGTGTGGCAGCCAGCATCCTTGCTTCTATATCCTTTAAAATTACATTGCTCTATTAACCAACCAGCTGCAAGTTTTTGTTTATTGTTAGGTGCAGCATAATGAGGCATTAATGGATATTGCTGTATTAATGATGAATAAAGGGTTTCATCAATTACTGGATTTTTAAAAAAACTACCAGCATTACCAATTTCCTTTGGATTAGGGAGTTTTGAACTACGAATATTGATAACTGCCTGTGAAATATTTTTAATAGATAAATCCTTACACTGCATTCGCTCTAGCTCTTGTTCAATAGCCCCATACTTTGTGTTATAAAATGCTACTTTATTTAATTTAAAAGTTACATTCAAAATGATAAATTGATTTTTGTAAATAGTTTTGAAAACACTTTCTCTATATCCAAAAGCACAATCTTGCAAGTTGAATTTTATTATTTTTTTATCAGTAATATGATATGCTTCTAATTCATAAAAAATATCTTTAATCTCTACACCATAAGCTCCAATATTTTGAATTGGCGAAGCACCAACGCTACCAGGAATTAAACTTAAATTCTCAACGCCTGCGTAATTATGATTAATACAATGCAAAACAAAGTTGTGCCACGACACACCTGCATTGGCTTTTACATAATAATAAGTGGTATCTTCATTAACTAATTCAATTCCAGTAATATTATTTTTTGAAACAATGCCATCATAGTTTTGTGTAAATAAAATATTGCTTCCACCTCCAATAATTAAGTGTTTTTCATTTTTATTTTTTGCAAAATCTATTACTTCATTTAGTTCATCTACATTATTAAATACTGTAAAATATTTTGCAGAAACATCTATTGCAAATGTGTTGTAAGGTTTTAGCGACTTATTTTCTTCTAATAACATTTCATTAAATTGTATTACAAAACTACTGCTTTGCTCCTTGTTCTATCCAACATCTTATACTGATAAAGACAAGTGCATTTATGGATGAGAAAGCATAAGAAAAAAAATTAAGGCCAAGTCTTGTGTATAATTCATTTAACAAAAAATGGTGTTTTTATACCGCAAATGAAGTTCCACAGCCACAGGTTTTTGTGGCATTAGGATTTGTAAATGTAAATCCACGACTATTTAAGCCATCTTGCCAATCTACCTGCATTCCAAATAAATACAAGCCGTGGCTTTTATTCATTATAAACTCAAAGTCATTAAAGTAGTGCATTTCATCATCGGCTTGCATAGCATCAAATCCAAGCACATAAGTCATTCCACTGCAACCGCCACCTTTAACACCAACGCGTAGTTTTTGTGTGGTATCAAATCCATCTTCATTCATTAGTCTTTTCACTTCTGTTATTGCGTTGGCTGTAAAACTTACTGGTGCTGCAACTATTGTTTCCATTTTCAAATTCTTTTTGCAAAGAAAACCAATTCATTAAAAAGTTTGTTATAAATAGTTTATTGTAACTACTAATTTCTAAAAACGATAAACCACAAACGATAAACATTGCTTGTCTTCTATATTTGCACAAAAAAAATGGATACTACTACTTATATTTTTGCTGTTTCAATGGTTGTTTTTATTGGAGCTTCCTTTTATGTTTGGTTTAGATTTTTTAAAAAAGAAACCAAAAGAGAAATTGAAAACGACGATTCAAAAAAAGTAATGCTACAAGCCTACGAAAGATTGACTTTACTCGCTAGTAGAATAGCTTTGCCTAGTTTAATAAGCAAATTAAATGTACCCAATAGTGCAGCCAGAGATATGCAAATGTTGCTTATACAAACGATAAAAGAAGAATTTGATTTTAACATTTCACAACAAATTTATGTAAGCACAAATGCTTGGACTGCTATTAAAACCTTGCGTGACCAAAATCTTTTAATTATTAATCAAATTTCTGCTTCACTGCCAGAACACGCTACTGGTGGAGATTTGAATAAAATCATTCTAGATTTTTTAATGAACGATAAAAGAGGCAATCTTCACGAACTTGTGAGTGATGTACTTGCAGAAGAAGCGAAAAAATTAATGAAATCATCTCACGTAATTTATAAAGACTAGACAATAGTTTACAAAAATAATTTAAATGAAAACAATATTTCTTATCACTTTATTTCTACTTCCTACCTACATATTTTCTCAACCATATACTTCTTATTTTACTGGAGATGTAAATGATGTAACAACTACAACCCAAGCTGGCACTTGCTTAATGGGAGGTGCAACAGAAGATGATAATGCAATGAAATGGTTTTTGCAAAGAAGTGGAGGTGGTGATGTTGTTGTATTGAGAGTTACAGGAACAAATGGCTACAATAGTTATTTATATAGTGGTTTAAGCATTACAGTAAATAGTGTTGAAACACTTGTTATTCCTAGCATTGCAGCTGCTAATGATGCTTATGTGAGAACACAAATTAGAAATGCTGAAGCTATTTTTATTGCAGGTGGTAATCAAGCAGATTATGTAAATTTTTGGAAAGGTACTGCTGTTGATAGTGCCTTAAATTATTTAATTAACTTTAAAAAAGTACCTATTGGTGGCACAAGTGCAGGAATGATGGTGCAAGGTCAAAATTATTATAGTGCATTGGGAAGTTCTATAACATCGCCACAGGCACTTGCAAATCCATACAACACAAATATTACATTGGGTTCAAACAATTTTTTACATAATCCATTTTTAAAAAGAACGATTACTGATACACATTTTGATAACCCCGATAGAAAGGGTAGATTGGTTACATTTTTGGCAAGATTAGTTGTTGATAGTGCAACCCCACAACTTGCTATTGCTTGCGATGAATATACTGCTGTATGTATAGATGAAACTGGCTTGGCTAAAGTATTTGGTGGATTTCCAACATATGATGATAATGCGTATTTTATTTCGGTAAATTGTAGTGTGCCTAATAATATTCCAGAAACTTGTGTTGCTAATACCAAACTTACTTGGACACAAAATAATGCTGCTTTAAAAGTTTACAGAATAAAAGGAAGTGCTACAGCAAATAATTCATTTAACTTAAATACATTTAACAATGCAACTGGAGGA
>JAPLER010000112.1 GCA_026391115.1 Bacteroidota bacterium
CAGCGATGAAGAAGTTATTTTTAAAGAAATAGACTCTAAACTTTACTATGTTAAATATCCATTGGTCGAAGATGGTAGTAAGTTTATGATGGTTGCTACTACAAGACCAGAAACCATTTTGGGAGATGTGGCAATTTGTGTGAATCCAAATGATGAAAGATATAAAAGCTGGATTGGCAAGGAAGTCACTGTGCCTATCATCAATAGAAAAATACCAATCATTGCAGATGAATATGTTGATGCAGAATTTGGAACTGGTGCTTTAAAAATTACACCTGCACACGATAAAAATGACAATGAAATTGGTCGCAAGCACAACCTTAAAACCATTGACACACTTGATGCTGATGGCAAGTTTACTGCTGAACAATTAGAAGAAACAGTTATCAACGACTTAGTAAAATCTTATGTGGGTGTTGATAGATTTGATCTAAGAAAAAAGATTTTTGAAGATATTGCTGCATTGGGACAAATTGAGAAAATTGAAGAATATAAAGGACAGGTTGGAACAAGTGAAAGAACTGGTGCTGTGATAGAATCTCGTTTAAGTATGCAGTGGTTTATGGATATGAAAAAGTTCATTGCCAATAATCCTGAAACCTTGACTGCTGTGATGAATGATGAGATTGTATTTCATCCTGCAAAAGCAAAAAATACCTACAAACATTGGATAGAAAATATTAAAGATTGGTGCATTAGTCGTCAGTTGTGGTGGGGTCAACAAATACCTGCATGGTATGATGACAATGGGAATTATTATGTAGCAGAAAGTCTTGAAAAACTACACAACGATAAACCAGAAACCAGAAACGCCAAACTGTTTCAAGATGAAGATTGTTTAGACACTTGGTTCAGCAGTTGGATTTGGCCAATGGAAGTTTTTAAAGGCATTAGCAATCCAGATAATGAAGAAGTTAATTACTACTATCCAACAACCACGCTGGTTACAGGGCAAGATATTATTTTCTTTTGGGTAGCTCGTATGATAATGGCTGGATATGAATTTAAAAATCAACAGCCATTTAAAGATGTCTATTTCACTGGAATGGTGCGTGATAAGCAAGGCAGAAAAATGAGTAAGCAATTGGGCAATAGTCCTGATTTGTTAGGTTTGATAGATAAATATGGTGCCGATGCTGTTCGTTTTGGCATTATGATTTCATCGCCTGCCGGTAATGATTTATTGTTTGATGAGAGTAGTTTGGAGCAAGGTAGAAACTTCAACAACAAGTTGTGGAATGCTATGAAGTTGGTAAAAATGTGGGAAGGAAGACAGACTTTAGCTGTAAGCGAAAAGTCTTTAGGAAAAACCTTTGAAGACCAAAGACTAAAGACCAAAGACTTTGCCGTTGATTGGTTTGAAAACAGATTGAATGAAGCCAAACAAGAAGTTGAAAACTTAATGAAGCAGTTTCAACTAAGTGCTGCTTTAAAAGTTATATATAGCTTGATTTGGGATGATTTCTGTAGCTGGTATTTAGAATGGGTAAAACCAGGATTTGAGCAACCTATTGAAGCAATTGTTTATAATAAAACAATAGAATTTTTTGATGAATTGTTACAATTGTTGCATCCTTTTATGCCAATTGTTACAGAAGAAATTTACCATCAGTTAAAAGAGAGAAGTCACGACTTAACAACAAAACAACAGTCAATAATCAATAGTCAACAGTCAACAGTTTTAGAGCAAGGTAAATTGTTACAACAAGTA
>JAPLER010000344.1 GCA_026391115.1 Bacteroidota bacterium
GCCAAAGGATTGCCACCGTAAGTACTGCCATGCTCTCCTGGCTTAATATTCATCATAATATCATCATTACATAGCACAGCACTTACTGGCATTGTGCCACCACTTAATGCTTTACCTAAAATTAAAATATCTGGTTTTACATTTTCGTGGTCGCAAGCCAACATTTTGCCAGTACGAGCCAACCCTGTTTGAATTTCATCTGCAATAAACAGTACATTATATTCTGTACATAAATCTCTAACACCTTTTAAATAACCTTCATCAGGAATTACAACACCAGCTTCGCCTTGAATTGGTTCTACCATAAATGCAGCCACATTTTTATCCTGGAAAGCTTTTTCTAAAGCACTTAAATTGTTGTAAGGGACAAGTTCAAAACCTGGCATAAAAGGCCCAAAATTGTGATAACTGCTAGGATCGGTTGATGATGAAATTGCAGCTAATGTTCTACCCCAAAAATTGCCTTCAGCAAAAACTATTTTTGCTTGATTTTCTGCAACACCTTTTTTGGTGTAAGCCCATCTACGAGCAAGTTTAATGGCTGTTTCTCCACCTTCAACACCTGTATTCATTGGCAATACTTTGTCATAGCCAAAGTAAGATGTAATGTATTGTGCATATTCGCCTAAAAGATTACTATGAAAAGCACGAGATGTAAGCGTTAGTTTTTTTGCTTGTGTTATTAAAGCATCCACAATTTTAGGATGACAATGTCCTTGGTTAACTGCACTATAACCACTTAAAAAATCGTAGTATCTTTTACCATCAACGTCATATAAAAAAACGCCTTCGCCTTTTTCTAATACAACAGGAAGTGGGTGATAATTGTGAGCACCAAATTTTTCTTCAAGTTCTAAATATTGTGCTGCACGAGGAGATAAGTTATTTACTAACATATATAAATTGATTATGAATTAAAAATTAAGAATGAATAGAAGATATACTTGAATTATGAATTTCATTCAACATTCATAATTCATCACTCAATATTATTGAACGTGGTGATCTAGGAAATCTAAATTAAGCTGTAGAAATTTCATTTGGCAATGTTATGTTGCAAAGTAAATGGTTAATTGTGTATTCAGGTTATTTGTAGTATGAAATAAAGTAAGATTGCTATATTTTATTAACTTAAACATATCCAAAGTTTGTTAATAAAATGATTTATTAAACTAAATAAAATAAATAAAAATGCTAATGTCAAATAAAAGCTGCTTCTTTGCACCCTTAACAAATATTTAAAAATGCAAGAAGGAACAGTAAAGTTTTTTAACGAAACTAAAGGATTTGGGTTTATTACACCATCAAATGGTGGAGAAGATGTATTCGTACATTCAACAGGATTAATTGATAATATCAGAGAAAAAGATAAAGTTCAATACGAAACTGAACGTGGTAAAAAAGGAATTAATGCAGTACAAGTTACTGTACTAAATTAATTATTCAATACTAGTTTATAAAACCTAAAATAAAAAGGTTGCTTTTAATTAAGCAACCTTTTTTTATTGTGTAATATTATTGATTAACTACATTGTAGCTAATTGTACTTTTTGTGTTAGTTCTTGTACATTTTCTTTAAACATAGTATCAGTATCCATTAAATCTTTTACTGTTTGGCAACTATGTATAACTGTTGTATGATCTCTTCCTCCAAAATGTTCTCCAATAGTTTTTAAACTATTTTTAGTAAAGCCTTTAGCCAGGAACATTGTAATTTGACGTGCCTGCACAATCTCTCTTTTACGTGTTTTATGCAATAACTTTTCGTAAGGCACACTAAAGAATTCGCAAACAATTTTTTGAATTGTATCAATAGTAACTTCTTTACTACTGGTACGTACAAAATTTCTTAATACTTTTTTAGCAAGTTCAACATCAATCTCTTTTTTGTTTAGTGATGATTGTGCCAATAAAGAGATTAATGCACCTTCAAGTTCTCTTACATTAGTGCTAATATTATATGCAACATATTTAACTACTTCTTGACTCAATTCCAAACCATCATTCTTCATTTTGTTTTGCAAAATTTCAATTCTGGTTTCGTAGTCTGGCAATTGCAAGTCTGTGCTTAAACCCCATCTAAATCTACTTAATAAACGCTCTTGCATTCCATCTAAATCTTTTGGAGATTTATCTGATGTAAGAATTAATTGTTTACCACTTTGATGTAAGTGATTTAAAATAGCAAAAATCGCATCCTGACTTTTTTCCATCATCAATAATCAACACATCTATTAATTGATAAAAATGTATAAAATCGTTAATAGCATTATTTCTACTATGATCTTGAAATTGATTGATGAATTTTTCGCTACTAACGTATAAAACTATTTTGTTGGGATGATTGCGTTTAACCTGATTACCTATGGCTTGTACCAAATGTGTTTTACCCATACCAGTACCACCATACAAGACCAAAGGATTGAATGAAGATGAACCTGGTTTTTCAGCAACTGTTTTTCCAGCACGTCTTGCAACTCTATTACACTCGCCTTCTATAAAAGATTCAAAAGTGTAGTTTGCATTTAGTTGTGGATCAATCTAAAACTTCCATTTTTACCATTTCCGCTATCAACCATTATTCTATATTCCAATCTAGCATCTTTACCTAATTCTCTTTTTAAAGTTTTGGCAAGTAAAGTTACATAGTGCTCCTCAATATACTCATAAAAAAATTGGCTAGGCACTTGTATCATTAAAACATTGCCTTTTAGTTCAACTGGAGTAATAGGTTCAAACCATGTTTTAAAATGTTGCCATTCTACAATATCTTTTATTATTTTAAGGCAGTTATTCCAGATATGTTCAGCAGTTTTGGTAGCCATCATTGTGCACAAATTTATATGTTGAGTAATGTTAGTTGTTTTATAATACTTACTTTTTTATACAAAAAAATTATGTGGATAAAAAAGTAATATTGGGCTGCGAATATGAAAGTTTTATGTTGAAAAAAAAATATTTTTTAATTTGTTTTTTTGGTGAGAATTACAGTATGGGCTTTCACAATTTTTTTCAAACTTTTTCCTTCAAAAAAGTAATCAATTCTTCCCAAATTTATACCTGCCCAACCCACTTGATTTACTAAACAATCGCCATTATTTTTATTAGTGTATTTTCTTGGTTGAGAAAATGTTTTATGTGTATGTCCTCCAATAATTAAATCTATATCAAAACTTTGCTGGGCAAGAATTTCGTCACTCACTTTTGCATCATCATATTTGTCGCCAAGATGCGATAAGCAAATAATAAGATGACATCCTTTCTCTTTTAAAATTGCAGCGGTTTCATTAGCCTTTTTTATTGGATCTAAATAAATAGTATTACCAAATAAGTTATCTGGCACTAATCCTTTTAATTCTACTCCAACACCTAGCACTCCAATTTTAATTTTACCCTTTTCAAATATTTTATAAGGAATTACTTTATCCTTTAACGAAGTATTAGAAAAATCATAATTACAATTAATTATTGGGAAATTTGCGTGTTGCAATTGATGTGCAAAATTATCAACACCTGCATCAAAATCATGATTGCCCATTGTGCTTGCATCGTAACCCAACATACTCATTGCCTTAATTTCTGGCTCACCTTTATATAAATTAAAATATGGTGTTCCTTGAAAGATATCCCCTGCATCTAATAATAGTACATTTTGTTCTTCCTTTCTAATTTGTTCAATAATTGTAGCACGTGCAGCAACTCCACCTAAACCTGCATTGGGGCTTCCATCATTAGGAAAGGGTTCTAATCTACTATGTACATCATTTGTGTGTAAAATAGTTAGAGACTGCATTTCACTATCTGCAATATTTGTTGCGTTTAAAATATTGGGGAAAGCCATTGCAGCACTTGCCATTGCTGTATTTTGTAAAAATTTTCTTCTGCTATTATTTTGCATAAACAACACGATTTTCTGTTTTAGCGTCAACTGTTTTATTGTCTTGAGTAAGCAACTTTACATACTCAATTAAAGCGTCTCGCATTAAATAATTAATATTCTGTTTTGGAATTGATTTCAGCATATCACAATTGTCTCCTCCATTGGCAATATAATCACTGTTGGCAACTGTATAAGTCGTATTATCATCAATTGAATTACCATCAACAAATGCATCAACCAATTTTTTATTTTTTAAACTATATGCAAAACCTTGGCTCACTGGCCAACCACCCTTTTCACAAGCTTTATTCAAAAAATCTTTTAGTTGTTTGCCTGTCATATCTTGCAAAACAATCATATTATCAAATGGCATTAACTCAAATATTTTACCCACTGTAATATCACCTTTGGGTAAATAAGAACGAATGCCACCGAAGTTTACAAAGGCAGCAGTAATTTTTTTGTTATACTTTTTTTCAGCCATAACTTTAAAAGCATCTGTCATAAAATTTCCTAAAACACTCTCCGGTTGTTTTTTTGTTAACCCATTTATTGAAAAGCCAATTACTTCATTCATACTTTTATTTAAACTGTCTTTGTAAACAGCAAGCATTTGGCTGTATGCATTGTCATCACTAACTTGTGTATTAATTTTATAACTGCTGTAAGTAGCTTTTAAAGGTGCCGTTTTACAACTAAAAATAAAAAAAACAAAAACTAGTAAAAGTATATTTCGCTTAAAAAATTGATATAGCATATATGATAAATGAAATGGAAAATTATGGGTTTATTGAATTGGAAAATATTTTTTATTCTATTTTTAATACAACTACATTTGATTTTAAATATAACTATAATGAGTTTTGAGACAACAGGCAAGTTAATTGCTAAATATGATATTGTACAAAGAACTGAATCTTTTAAAACAAGAGAATTTGTTATTGAGAAAAGTGAAGATATTGGAGGTAGGGTAATTAATAATTACATTAAGTTTCAATGTGTGCAAGATAGAACAGCAATGTTAGATAGATTTAATTTAGGCGATGATGTTAAAGTTTCATTTAACATTAAAGGCACGAAATGGATGAAAGATGGCAGAGAAAATTACATTACCAATTTGGATGCTTGGCGAATGGAAACAATAAAATTAAGTACAAATGCAGATGCCAATATACCTCCAAGTTTTGTACCTACAGAAGCACCTGATGATACTGCAGATGATTTACCATTCTAAACCAAAAGAATGATTATTGCGGAGCATAAAAAAAAGTAATGACCAATTTCGATTTATACAATAGTATTTGTAATACTTGTAGCAAAAACATAACCCAAAAGTATAGCACTAGTTTTTATAGTGCTATTAAGCTATTGCATAAAGATTTACACCAACCGATTTTTAATATTTATGGCTTTGTTCGTGTTGCCGATGAAATAGTTGACACATTTCATAATTTTAATAAGCAAGAGTTGTTTATTGACTTTAAAACGGAAACACTTAAGGCAATTAATAATGGCATTAGTTTAAATCCTGTATTAAATTCATTTCAACAAACAGTTAATGAATACAATATTGACCATAGTTTAATAGACGCTTTTTTATATAGTATGGAAATGGATTTACTAAAAAAAGAATATACTCAAGCTGAATATGAAACCTATATTTATGGTAGTGCTGAAGTAGTTGGCTTAATGTGTGTACAAATTTTTTGTGAAGCTAATATGGAGCAATATAAATTGCTTATGCCTTATGCCAAAAAGCTTGGTGCTGCATTTCAAAAAATTAATTTTTTAAGAGACATTAAAGCTGATAATGAAAGTTTACAAAGAATGTACTTTCCTAATTGCAATTTCAAAAATTTTACTTTAGACGATAAGAGAAAAATTGAAGAAGGTTTGGGGTGTATGTTGCTTACAAATACTACTACTCTTTATTCACAAAAATTAAAAGCTATAGCCCAACTAAAATACTTGAAAATAGAATTAGTGTACCTAATTATTCAAAAGCTTTAATAGTTGCTAATGCAAGTATTAAGTATAAATTTAATTTGTTGTAAACATTTATGAAAAAAAAAGAAGCCATAGTAATTGGTAGTGGAGTTGCAGGTTTAGCAACAGCTGCGAGGCTTGCTACACTTGGTTTTTCAGTAAATGTATTTGAAAAAAATGATAATTATGGAGGTAAAATTGCTTTATTTGAAACAAATAGTTTTAAGTTTGATACAGGACCAAGTTTATTTACTGCACCAAGTTTTATTGAAGATATTTTTGCATTTGCGAATGAACCTATAGATGAATATTTTACTTACAAAAAATTAGCTACTGCCTGTAAATATTTCTATGAGGACGATACTATTGTTAATGCTTATACCAACAATAAATTATTTGCGAAAGAGTTAAATGAAAAACTAAATGAAGATGAAAACCAAATTTTAAATTATTTAAAGACTAGCGAAAATTTATATACCAAAACAGGCAATTTTTTTATCAACTTTTCATTGCAAAAATTTAAAAGTTATTTCTCTACACAATTTACCAAAGCCTTTACTGGATTTAAACTTAAGCATATAACACAAAATTTACACACGTATAATAAATCTAGTTTCAGAAACGCTAAAACAGTTCAATTATTTAATAGATATGCAACCTATAATGGAAGCAATCCTTACAAGGCAAGTGCAATGCTTTCATTAATTTCTCATTTGGAACATAACGATGGTACTTACTATCCAACTGGTGGAATGTTTTCAATTGCTGATGCGTTGTATAAATTGGCACTGAAGAAAGGTGTTCAGTTTCATTTTAATAATAGTGTTGAGCGAATTATTGTAACTAACAACCGTGTAAAAGGCATAGTTGTAAACAATCAAAATATTTATGCAGATACAGTTGTAAGTAATGTTGATGCTTATTTTACGTATAAAAATTTATTATTGAATTTTAACAAAGCCAATAAAATAAAGAAGATTGAAAGGAGTAGTAGTGCATTGATTTTTTATTGGGGAATAAATAAAGAATTTGCAACTTTAGATTTACATAACATATTTTTTAGCGATAATTACCAAAAAGAATTTGAGCATATTTTCAAATACAAAACATTATATACCGATCCAACAATTTATATAAATATCACTAGTAAGCAAGAGCCTGAAACCCAAGCTCCAAAAGGAAAAGAGAATTGGTTTGTAATGATTAATGTACCATCAAATGACAAAATAAATTGGGATATTGCAGTTAATGATTGTAGAAAAATTATACTTGAAAAACTTAGCAGAATTTTAAAGCAAAACATAGCAAGCTTTATAGAAACTGAAAATATATTACATCCTAAATTGATAGAGAGTAACACAGCAAGTTATTTGGGAAGTTTGTATGGTACAAGTTCCAATTCTAAATTTTCAGCTTTTTTACGCCATCCTAATTTTTCCAATAACTACAAAGGATTGTATTTTGTAGGAGGAAGTGTACACCCCGGAGGTGGAATTCCATTATGTCTTAAAAGTGCAGAAATAACAAGCAATTTAATTAGTAAATCAAAACAAAAACATTAATTCAAAAATTTGCTTAGTTTATTGATTAACCAACTTTGGTTGATTGGTACAATCCAATTGCTTACGAGTTCTTCTTTTGTTGCAACAAGATTATTGAAGTATAAAGTTTCATCAGTTATAAATCCATTTTCAATAGCATAGTTCAATTGATTAATAGGTAAAATTTGAACTTTATCTTTTACAACAAAAGCAAGACTTTGTCTATTAAACATATCTACTTTAAAATCTTGCTCAATTTGTTTTATTAATCGCACACTGCTATCTGTGCTACAGCCTCCAACTGTGGCTTGTGTTTCATCTGCCATCAATACAATAAACTGACCATAAAATAAATTGGCATAACCTTTAACAGCAGCACCATGGCTTTTCCATTGTTCAACAAAGTCTTCAAGCAATGGTTCCAATTCAAATGCTTCACTCATTGTAAATAATCTATTGCTTTGGTAAATCCAAACTTTAGAATTGCTTGCAAAGTCTTGTGGAATAAGGGTTTTATGAGTATCAAGGTTAATCATTCTTTTTTTGTTTTAAATAGTTTCTGTACCGTATGTAACCAAATATTGAAGCAAATAAAAATGCTTTGATTAGAACACTTCTTATGTTTTGTAAATTGAAAGGCTCGTAATGCATACCATTAAGTATATATCCAAGCAAAACGAACATAAAAGAATATATTATAAAAACACTCGCGAAAATTTTCCAAAATATTTTATCTTTTAACATACCTTAGAGTTAAATACTTGAAGCAATTAACTCTGCAATATCCATCACTTTTACGTCATCTTCTTTCTCTTTGTTTTTTAT
>JAPLER010000374.1 GCA_026391115.1 Bacteroidota bacterium
GTAAATGGTAATAACAGACCAGATATTGCTTATAGTGATTATGATGTAAGGAACAGATTAATTGCTAATTTGAACTATAGAAAAGAAGTTAGTAAAAATGTTGCAATACAATTTTCATTATTTTATGAAGGACGAAATTGGGGAAGATTGTCTTATGCTTACACAGGAGATATGAATGGTGATGGCGTGACAGGTAATGATTTAATGTTTATTCCAACAGCGTCTCAAGTACAAAGTATGAAATTTGAAAACTATACTTTGAATGGAGTTGTTCAAACACAATCAATGCAACAAACTGCTTTTGAAAATTATATTCAACAAGATAAATACTTAAGTGGTCGTCGTGGAGAATATGCAGAACGTAATGGTGTTTTAATGCCAACTGTAAATCGTTTTGATATTTCTGCTATGGTTGAATTGTTTAAAAATATTGGTAAGGATAGACATACTGTACAATTGCGTGCAGACATATTCAATGTGGGTAATTTAATCAACTCAAACTCTGGTGTTGCTTATGTAGTAAACACTACAAATCCAATTGCTTTTAGAGCTGTAGATAATACAAGTGGAGCTCCTGTATTTAGAATGAATGCTGTAAATAATAGCTTAAACTATTCTACAGACAGAAAAGGAACTTCTACTGCTGATGTATGGCAAATGCAAATTGGTATTAGATATATTTTCTAATACTGAAAATAGTTTTCATAATAAAAAAGCCTTGCAGTTGCAAGGCTTTTTTATTATTCTTATTAAAGTAATTTTTAAAACTATCTTCTTCTTTTACTAGATAACATCTTTCTAAATAAACTACCACTTAATGCTGCAAAACCAGCAATCAAACCATTTAGTAAAGCAGTAAGTAATAATAGCACCCAATAATTATCTTTTAATTTAAAAATTTCGGCAACTTTTTTTGAAAGTAAATGTTCATTATCAAAATCAAGTTTACCTGCCATCAGTAAAAATAAAATAGCAATAGTTAAGCCGCCTGCAATAAAACTTTTGCCAGCATTTTGTGGTATTGCCATAAAAATAACAAAAGTAGTTATGGAATAAGCATACCAACTAAAGTTAAATAAACCTACAGTATATGCCAGTAAAGCAGTTAGTATAATTGATACAGTATGTTTCATTAATTTATTTATTGTCCAGTAAAAGGCACTCTTCAAGCTCTGCCATCATATTGCTACTACCTACAAAAAAAGGGGAACGTTGGTGCAACTCAGTTGGTTTTATATCTAATATTCTTTCTTTGCCATTTGTTGCTTTTCCTCCAGCAACTTCAACAATAAATGCAAAAGGGTTACACTCATACAACAGTCTTAATTTGCCTTTAGGTTTATCTATAGTGCCAGGGTAAGTAAATATACCTCCTTTAATTAAGTTTCTATGTACATCTGCAACCATACTACCTATGTAGCGTTGTGTGTATGGCCCTCCAGTTGTTTTATTTTTATTTTGGCAGTTGTTAATATACTTTCTTACACCCTCGCTGTATTGAAAAAAGTTACCATGATTTACAGAATAAATTTTACCACTTGAAGGGCATTGAATATTGGGGTGTGATAAACAGAATTCTCCAATTTGAGGATCTAATGTAAAACCATTAACACCACGTCTTGTGGCATATACAAGCATTGTAGAGCTACCATAAACAATATAGCCAGCAGCAACTTGTTTAACTCCTGGCTGTAGAAAATCTTCCATTTTACAAGGCTTACCAATCTCACTCACTCTTTTATAAATGCCAAAAATGGTTCCTATTGAAACATTTACATCAATATTACTACTACCATCTAAAGGATCAAATAAACAAACATATTTACTTTGATTACTTACTTCATCATCAAAGATTTCTATTTCATCCATTTCTTCACTACCAATACCAGCACAAGAAATACCGTGTTTAAGTACACCAATTAGTTGATTGTTGGCATAAATATCTAACTTCTTTACTTCTTCTCCTTGAATATTGGTGGTGCCATAATCTCCCAGTATATCTACAAGTCCAGCTTTGTTTACTTCTACATTAATTCGCTTTGCAGCCAAACCAATATCTCTTAATAATCTACTTAATTCTCCAGTTGCAGTAGGAATATTTCTTAGTTGTTGTAACGTAAATTCATCTAACGTTAATACTTGACGATTTATTGACATAGAAAATATTTTGTGATTAATTTCTTTATCGCAAATAAAGCAAGGAAAAAATAGAACACAAAACTTTATTTTAAGATAGCAATATTTTGTTTGATTTTTCTGCAAAAATAAATGTCAATAAATAAATGTTGGCTTTGTCAAATCTACAAATAGTGCAACTCCTATATTCGCAGACTATGAGTAAAGAGGTTGTTTTAAGTGGAATTCGCCCAACAGGTTTTTTGCATTTAGGTAATTACTTTGGGGCTATGCGAAATTATGTTCGTATGCAAGATGATTACAATTGTTTTTTCTTTGTTGCTAATTGGCATTCACTTACAACTCATCCAGATACTAAAGAGCTTAAAACTGCTGTGAATAGGGTAGTTGCTGAGAATGTGGCTTGTGGGGTTGATCCTGAAAAAGCTGCATTTTATGTACAAAGCGATGTGCCAGAAATTGCTGAGTTATACCTTTATTTGAATATGCTTTCTTACAAAGGAGAGTTGGAAAAAACCACAACCTTTAAAGATAAAGTTCGTAGCCAACCAGACAATGTAAATGCTGGATTGCTTACTTATCCTGTATTGCAAGCTGCTGATATATTAATTCATCGTGCTGTAAAAGTGCCAGTAGGTAAAGATCAAGAACAAAATATGGAAATGGCAAGAAACTTTGCTCAAAGATTTAATCATCGTTATGGAGATGTTTTTCCTGAACCCTATGCATTTAATTATGGCGAAAATTTAGTTAAAATAATGGGGCTTGATGGAGATGGAAAAATGAGTAAAAGCGAAAATCAAAATGCAACATTATACTTGGCAGATGATGATTATACAATTAGGAAAAAAATTATGAAAGCCAAGACAGATCAAGGTCCTGTTGAGTTAAATAGCATTAAGCCAGATTATATTGAGAACCTTTTTACATTAATGAAATTGGTAAGTTCAAACGATACTGTTGCAAAATTTAATGATGATTTCAACAATAGTAGTTCAGGAAATTGTGTAATAAGATATGGCGATTTTAAAAAGCAGTTGGCAGAAGATATGGTTGCATTCATAAAACCAATAAGAGAACGTGCAGCTGATTTGCAATCTAATAAAGAGGAATTAGAAAAGATTATAAAACAAGGTGCAGATAAAGCAAGAGCAAGTGCTAGCGAAACAATTAAATTAGTAAGAAAAGCTGTGCTTGGGTAAATAAAATAATAAATAATACTTTGCGTCTTCGCTGATTCTAAGCTTTGCGTAAAAATAATTCGTATATAAAATGGCAAAAAATAAAAAACCAAAACATATTGCAGTAGCAGGAAATATTGGTGCTGGTAAAACAACATTAACAGAAATGTTGAGTAAACATTACAAATGGATTCCTCAATTTGAAGATGTAGATCATAACCCTTACTTAATGGATTTTTATGAGGATATGCCCCGTTGGAGTTTTAACCTTCAAATTTATTTTTTAAACAGTCGATTAAACCAATTGTTAGAAATACAACACGGAACTGAGACAGTTATTCAAGATAGAACTATTTATGAAGATGCCAATATTTTTGCACCCAACTTGCACGATATGGGCTTGATGTCGAAAAGAGATTTTGAAAATTACTATAAGTTTTTTCAAACTTTAAAAACTATGGTGCAGCCACCAGATTTGTTAATTTATCTTAAGGCAAGTGTTCCTACTTTGGTATCACAAATTCAAAAAAGAGGCAGAGATTATGAAGAAAATATTCGCTTAGATTATCTTAAAAAATTAAATGAATATTACAACAAATGGATTGATAATTATACAGAAGGACCACTTTTAATAATTGATGTTGACAAAAATAAGTTTGGAGAAAATGAGGAACATCTTGGGGAAATTATTAATAAGGTTGATGGACAACTATTTGGTAATGCAGTAATGCTCAACATTACTGCATATTACATAGCTTTTCAAATACTTCCTCGTATTTTTTATTTAGAGTTGACAACTCAAGTTTTACAGTGTTGTAATTACTTTCTAATGTTTGAAATTTAGCTTGATTCGCATAATTATCAGGATTACCTAACTCGTTTTCTATTTCTTGTTTCTTTAAATTTTGAACATTAATATCAGCTTCAATTTTTTCTAAGCTACGCTGAAGTTTTTGTATTTCTTTACTTGCTTCATTCTTGTTTTCTTGTTTCTCGTTAACAACATTTCTTGCTTCTTGTTTCTCACTAGTAGCTTTTGGGTTTTGAATTTCTGCTTTAACTTTTACTCCTTGAGATTTTAAATTGTTAGCCTCTCTTTCTTTCCACTGCACCCATTCTGCATAAGTGCCTTTAAATTCTTTTATAATGCCATCTTCTATTTCCCAAATTTTATTGGCAGCCATTGATATAAAATATCTATCGTGACTAACCAACAAATAACTTCCTTCGTATTTGTTCAAAGCTTCTGCAAGTAACTCAACACTATGCATATCTAAGTGATTCGTAGGTTCATCTAACAACAAAAAATTGCTTTTGCCTGCTATAACTTTTGCTAGTGCTACACGTGCTTTTTCACCTCCACTTAAAACCCTGATTTTTTTATCAGCATCATCTCCACTAAATAAAAAGCAACCTAACAAACTACGTAGTTCAAGGTCAGTTTTATTACTGCCACATAGTTGCATTTCTTCCAAAATAGTATTACTGATATTAAGTGCTTCTAATTGATGTTGTGCATAAAAACTTTCTTCTACATTATGACCTGCAACTCTTTCTCCTGTTATATTTTCTGTGCCAGATACAATTCTTAGAACTGTAGATTTACCCTTACCATTTGCTCCAACTAATGCAATTTTATCACCTCTGTTTATTTCTATTGAAGCATTATTTAGAATTTCAATTTCGCCAAAACGTTTACTTACATTTTTTAATTCACTAATAATTTTTCCTGGTTGTTTATCTATTCTAAAATTAATTTTGATGTTAGGTCTTTCTATTTCAGTTTGTTCAATACGTTCAATTTTGTCTAAACGTTTAACAATACTTTGTGCAGCAGCAGCTTTGGAAGCCTTTGCCTTAAAACGTTCTACAAATCTTTCTTGCTGACGAATATAATCTTGCTGATTTTCGTACGCTTTTTGTTGCAACTCAATTCTAACAGCTTTTTCTTGTTCATAAAACTCATAATTGCCAGAATAAATATGTAACTCTTGCTGGTATAACTCAACAATTTTGTTCACCATTCTGTTCAAGAAAAATTTATCGTGACTTACAATAACAACGCTGCCTTTGTAGAACATCAGATATTTCTCAAGCCACTCAATACTTGGTAAATCCAAGTGATTCGTAGGTTCATCCAATAACAAAACATCAGGCTGTTGTAAAATCATTTTGGCAAGTAACACACGCATTCTCCAACCACCACTAAATTCTTTATAAGGACGTTTAATATCTTTATCGCTAAAGCCTAAACCGTGTAAAACTTCTTCTGTTTTATATTCAATTTCGTAACCACCAGCAACTTCTAAATCGTGTAGTTTCTCTGAATAAAGCAATAACAATTCGTCACTACTATCAGTTTCTAATTGGGCGGTTATTTCTTCAATTTCTTTTTCAATACTTTTTACTTTTTCAAATGCAGAAAGAGCTACTTCAAGAATAGAATCATTAGTATCAAAACTTAATAAATCTTGATGCAAATAGCCAATGGTAGTTTCTCTGCCTTTTTCTACAGAGCCCTTACTAGGCGTGTATTCTCCAACCAATACTTTAAATAAAGTTGATTTTCCTGTGCCATTATATCCAATCAATCCAATTCTTTCTCCTGGATTAATGTGCCAAGTTGCATCTTGTACAATTACCCTTGCTCCAAACTCAAATGTGACGTTTTGTAAACCAATTAACATTGCTAAAAATTAGGTTGGCAAATGTAGGCTTGTGTAATGTAAGTTGTATTAGAAGTTATAGGATGATGAAATTTGTAAGACAGTGGTTTATCGATATGTAGTGTCTCTTAAAAAATCTTCATCTGTTAGTGTTTTTAAAAATGCAATTAAACAATTTTTATCAGGTTCACTCAATTGTATTTTATTTTTTAATAATGGTGATAGAGTAGGAGTTGTGTGAATATCATTAGAATAATGAAATAAAACCATTTGCAAATTATTAAATCTGCCATCGTGCATATATGGATAAGTTACTTCGCAATTACGTAGTGTAGGAACTTTAAACTTTAATGAATCTTCAACGTTTGAAGTAATTTTCATTCTACCAATATCATTTAAAGAAGTGTCTGGCAATAAACCATTATTCTCAAACTGATGATTAGTAAACAATGGTTCTTGATGACAACTAGAACACTTAGCTTTAAAAATATTATACCCCTTCAACTCATCATCATTAAAAGAAGTGTTATCTTCTTTTCTAATCACTTTATCATACTTACTATTTGCACTTACAAGTGTTATCAAAAATTGCGAAATAGCTTTTAATGTTCTTTCGCGGGGCAAGTGCTTGAACATCTAAATGATGAATAGCACCATCCCACATAAAAGTTTTATTCCACGCTAAATTAAATAATGCAGGTGCATTTCTAATGCCAATTCTATTTTCAATACCATGGCTTAAGGGGTGATCTGTATGTGCAAATGCAGTATAACTTAAATGACAACTGCTGCAAGAAATAGTATTATCTTTTGACAATAAAGGGTCATTGAAAAGTATTTTGCCTAAGGCAATTTTCTCTTTGTTAAGTTCGTTGTCCTTAAAATTATAAACTGGATTTGGAAAATTTTTTGGTACA